>JANLTJ010000219.1:0-2905 GCA_031362885.1 Betaproteobacteria bacterium | reverse complement strand
TTCGACGATCTCCAGGATGCGCCCGGGCCGCGGGCTCATCACGACGATCCGGCTCGAGAGGAATACTGCTTCGGAGATCGAATGCGTGACGAACACGACGGTCTTCCCGGTCTGATGCCATAACTGCAGCAGTTGCTCGTTAAGGTGATCGCGGGTGATTTCGTCCAGCGCACCGAACGGTTCGTCCATCAGCAGGAGTTCGGGTTCGAAGGCGAGCGCGCGCGCGATGGAAACGCGCTGCTGCATGCCGCCGGACAATTGCCACGGAAATTTTCGCTCGAATCCCGCCAGGCCGACCATGGAGAGATATTTGCCGGCACGAGCCAGTATTTTCCAATCGTAAGATGAGGCTGAAACGGTCGCGGTCAGGCGGCGGATTTGGATCGACGGTTTATGGACTGGAACAGTAGTTTTCGAGCCTGCTGGACTTGCTTTGCGGCTGCATTATCGCTCAGGGCGTTGGCTTGGTGTTCGAGCGCCGGGGAAGGGATGCCGGGTTTGAGGTAAGTCTGGCAATCCGGGATGGATTTCAGTCGTTCCCAGGGCGTCATGATCTGGTCGTGCGGATAGGTTTTTCGGATCTTTCCCTTGGCGTCGATTTTGTCCACGGCGAAGTAACAAGGGCGGTGGAAGTTGAGATAGGGATTGAGCGTTTCGGTATAGAAGCGATTGATGGCGGCGGCGTGTTTTTGCGGGATGTGGCTGTATCCCATGAGCTTGCGGATGACCGCGCCGTTCTTGCATTCGGCCAGCGCGTTATCGTTGGTTTGCCGCGGGCGCGACTTGGTGAATTCCACGCGCAGCTTCTCCAGAAGTTTGGCGATGTCGTGATTGACGTACTCGGAGCCTGAGTCCGAGTGGAAGCCGCGAATGGCGAACGGGAAGCCCGCGAGCAGCAGCGCGATGACGGGCAGCAGATAGGCTTCGCTGATGCGTTCCACCGAGGCCACCAGTTCCCACTGGGTGACGATATCGACGGCGTTGATATGGTAGACCCCCTTCATCCCGTCCTGATCGCCCTGGTGCACGGTATCGATGCGGATATAGCCGGGCAACCCCTGCGGGGCCGGCGCTTTGCGAATACCAATGGCCACCGGAGATGGCCGGGTGCGTTGCCAGACCACGCGCTGCTTTCGATAGAGCTCGGCGCGGCGCAGGTTGTAGAGGTGCGAGACCGAGATCTGCGACAGCCGGGCAAAGCGCGCATCGCCGAAAACCGTAAAGGCGCGTTTGAACAACACCGTGGTTGCCGGGCCTGAGAGCGTATCGTGCAGACTGTCAGTCTCGGCCAGTAACGCCACATCCCCGGGGCCATATTGGCGGCCAAAGCTGGTGCGGCTCGCCCGAGCCAACGGCTTAAGCGACCGGGTATCGCGATATTGTGCGAGCAGCCTGGACAGATGTGCTCGCGAATAGCCCGTCAAGCGCCGCAGGTACGCAAACAGCACGCCGCGCTGGCCCTTGGCTAACCTGAAATAGCCAAATCGCCTGATCACGCTACCGACAAAGGCGCGCAGCGTGGATTCATCGGCGGGAATAGAAAAGGTGACGGCGGTGGTGCCCGTCAAGAATTCCCGGATTTGCTCGATCGTCTTGAGCTTTGATTCGTTCATATCGATCACCATCGACAGATGATCGATCCGAAATCCTTATTTCAGCCTCCTATGCCGTTGGAAACACGGAACCCGTTTCAGCCTCCTATGCCATTGGAAGAGGCTGCGATTTGCCCGCGATGGCGGCCCGCACCTATACTGGCCGATCCGGCGCCGGCGATGGCGGCCGGCACGTGCGGCCTTACCACTGAGAATATGGGAGAAATGGAATGAACAGAAGGAATTGGATCATAGCGGGTAGTCTGCTGCTGGCATTGCCAGGAATGGCATTGGCGGCAAAGCCCGGATATCTGCATGTAAACGAAAGCGTCGGGATCAATGCTCCGCCGGCCAAAGTCTGGAGTCTGGTCAAGGACTGGAACGGGCTGCACAAATGGCATCCGGCTTTCTCGAATGCCGAGATCAAGTCCGGTGAGAACAACAAGGTCGGTGCCGTCCGTACGCTTACCATGACCGATGGCAGCAAGTTCGACGAGGAACTGGACGGATTCAGCGAAAAGAAAAGAAAGTACAGCTATCGGATCATCAGCGATTCCCCTCTGCCGGTCGCGGATTATTCGTCGACCATCCTGGTCAAGTCGGGCAAGGCGAAGGGCACCTCCGTGCTGGTCTGGAAGGGCAAGTTCAAGCGCAAGGTCGCCGATAATCCCCCGGCCGGCCAGAACGATGCCGGCGTGAAAAAGGCGATCATCGGTGCGTATCAGGCAGGGTTGCAGAACGCCAAGAAATTGGCGGAACCCAAGTAACAGTTTTTTATCGCGGCGCGGACCGCGTCCGCGCCGCCCGCATTCCCCCAAGCGGCGATTCCGCTTCGACCCGAAATCATGCGCGTACTTTTCATAGGTGGCGGCAACATGGCCACCGCATTGATCGGTGGCTTGTTGCAGCAGGGATTCAAGCCCGGTGACCTGCGCGTCATTGACGTATTGGAGGAGGCGCGAGAGCGCTTGCAGCAACAATTCGGCGTCAGGGCCGACCCAGCGCTCGACGGCGAAATTGCCGAAGACGCCGTGCTGCTGGCGGTGAAACCGCAGCAGATGTGTGCGATCGCGAAAGATTTGAGTGCCAGACTACGCGGTCAACTGATCATCAGCATTGCCGCCGGCATCCGCACGGCAGATCTGGCGCGCTGGCTCGGCGGTCATGACCGCATTGTGCGCGTGATGCCGAATATGCCTGCGCTGATCCGGTTGGGTGTGTCGGGAATGTTTGCGGCTGCGGCCGTCAAACAGGCCGACAGGGACAGCGCACAAAGCATCCTCGGCGCGGTCGGCGGCGTGGTCTGGGTGCGC
>JANLTJ010000205.1:0-5624 GCA_031362885.1 Betaproteobacteria bacterium | reverse complement strand
CTTCATCGTTTCACTGCGGAGCAGTTGACCTGGCTCAACCTCATCCGCGACCATATCGCCACGTCCTTAAGCATCGATCCGGAGGATTTGGACCTCTCGCCGTTCAATCAGCGCGGCGGTCTGGGCAAAGCGCATCAACTCTTCGGCGAACAACTGCACAAGCTGCTCGACGAATTAAACCTCAAACTCGTCGCCTGACGCCATGCTTCGCCTCTTCATCAGCAGCGTGCAAAAGGAGTTCGCCGGCGAGCGTGCCGCGTTGCGCGACTACCTGCGCGGCGATGCGCTCCTGCGGCGATTTTTCGAGCCGTTCCTGTTTGAAGACATGCCTGCCGCCGACCGCAGGGCGGATGAAGTCTATCTCAATGAAGTCGGGCGCTGCGACGTTTACCTCGGTCTTTTCGGTGACGACTACGGCTTTGAGGATGGCGAGGGAATTTCGCCGACCCAGCGTGAGTTTGACCACGCCACAGAGCAGCACAAGCACCGTCTGATCTTCATCAAGGGCGCCGACGACAGCGCGAAGCACCCGAAGATGCAAGCCCTCATCCGGCGCACTGGTGGCGAGCTGATCCGCCGCCGCTTTGTCAGCAGCGCAGAGTTGATCACCGGGGTTTATGCTGCGCTGGTGCAGTTTCTGGAATCGCGCGAACTGATCCGCCACGGCCCCTTCGATGCTGCGCCATGTCCGAACGCGACACTGGACGATCTTGACCCCGAGCGCATGGAACACTTTCTCCGCAACGCCCGCCGCGAGCGCGGCTTTCCACTGGACGAACAGGCCACCCCGGAAGAGTTGCTCACGCACCTCAACCTGCTTTCCGGCGATCGGCTGAGCCATGCCGCCGTGCTGCTCTTTGGGCGAAAACCGCAGCGGTTTCTCATCTCCTCCGGGATCAAGTGCGCGCACTTCCACGGCACCCAGGTGGCCAAGCCGATCCCTTCCTACCAAGTTTATAAGGGCACGGTGTTCGACCTTGTAGATCAGGCGGTGGATTTTGTCCTCTCCAAAATCAACCTGTCCGTTGGCACCCGTGCCCAGAGCAACCAGGCTCCCGTCGCCTACGAACTGCCGCCCGAAGTCGTGCGCGAGGCCATCGTCAACGCGGTGGCCCATCGCGACTACACCAGCAACGGCAGCGTGCAAGTCATGCTGTTCACCGACCGGTTGGAAATCTGGAACCCCGGCACCCTGCCGCCCACCCTGACACTGGAAAAGCTGCGCGGCCCGCACGGGTCGGTGCCCGGCAACCCGCTGCTGGCCGAGTCACTCTATCTCACCAAATACATCGAACGCATGGGCACCGGCACCGGCGACATGATCCGCCGCTGCCGCGAAGGCGGCCTGCACGAGCCGGAATTTTCCCTGGCGGATGGCTTTGTGCTGAAGCTTTACCGCAAGAAAGGACAAGTGGCAGGGCAAGTCACAGCCAGGCCAGAGTCGCAGCCAGAGTCACAGCCAGAGTCGATGGAGGTTCGGGTTCTGCGTCTGCTAGCCTCCAAGCCGCTGGGCAAGGCGGAGCTTTCCAGCGGTCTCGGGCAAAAGGAAATTTCCGGTCATCTCAATAAGCTGATCCGCCTCCTGCTGGTGGACCAAGCCATCGAAATGACCATCCCCGATAAACCCAACAGCCGCTTGCAGAAATACCGCCTTACCGACAAGGGGCGAGCGTGGTTTACGGCACATAATAAGGAAACGGGCCAATGAGCCGGTATCTCCACACCGAGCCGCCGCCCAAGCGGCTCACCACGAAGGCAAAATCGGCAATTCTTTCGATACTGTCAAACGAATTGGGCGGCGCCCCGATTATGCAGACAGTGGTTGCAGAATCTTCCCTGCCCTCGATTTGCCAGACACTGTCGAGCAATTCCGAGACGACGCCGCGGATTTCCCAAGCACCATCTGGGAAATCCCCCGCTCCGCCTTTTGCGCTGGCCGACCTTGCGCGCGCAATATGCTGATTCGGTTTTTCGATGAATACTCAGGTTTCGGCGCAAATTGGCAACGGCTCGTTGCCAAATTACCAACATATGCGGAGGACGCGAACATGAACGTTGCCAGATTGAGCCTTGACCTGGAAAACATTCTAGAAAGCAAACGCACCCTGCGCCGCGATCTTGCTGCGCGTCCCGTCGCGGAAAAGCTGCGGATGCTCGATGCCCTGCGCGAGCGGGAACGGACCATTCGTGGCCGGGTGCGACGACGAAAAGAAGAAGTAAGAATGCAGAAGGAAGAAACGGAGGACCGCCGGAAATGAGTGGCTACAGCCTGAGCGTCAAGCTGGAGTATCTGGACCTCTCGCCGTTCAATCAGCGCGGTGGCTTGGGCAAGGCGCATCAGCTTTTCGGCGAGCAACTGCTCAGGCGGCTTGATGAACTCAACGAGGCGCGTGCGGCATGAATGCCCCGGATACACAATCTGCGCGAGGGTGGGGTAGAGCAAGACTCGCTGATTTACTGACTGTCATTCGTGGTGTGTCGTACAAGAAGGAAGACGCGTCGCACGAGCCCGGTCCCGACCGAGTTCCGATACTGCGGGCCACGAATATCCAAAATGGCCTAGTCTTTGAGGACTTCGTACATGTCCCTCGCCGCTACGTTTCACGTGAACAATTTCTCCGCCGAGGCGACATTGTCGTCGCGGCTTCGAGTGGAAGCCGAAGCATCGTGGGCAAGGCAGCACAACTCACAACCGACTGGGTTGGTTCTTTCGGCACGTTCTGTTTCGGCTTGCGACCAAAGCCGGGTGTTCATCCGGGCTACTTGGCGTGGTTTCTTCAAACGTCGGAATACCGACACCAGGTTTCAGAGCTTTCGGCTGGAGTGAATATCAACAATCTGCGTGCAACGCACATTGAGGAGATTCCCATTCCTGTTCCACCCCTCCCCGAACAGCGACGTATCGTGGCGGAGATCGAGAAGCAATTCACGCGGCTGGAGGCGGGGGTGGCGGCTTTGCGGCGGGTGCAGGCCAACCTCAAGCGCTACCGCGCCGCCGTTCTCAAAGCCGCTTGCGAAGGCAATTTGGTTCCTACCGAAGCCGAACTCGCCAAAACCGGAAATTGGAAAGCGAAATTTGAAACGGGCGAAACCCTGCTCGCTCGCATCCTCGATGAGCGCCGCAAGAATTGGCAGGGCCGTGGCAAATACAAAGAACCGGCTGACCCCAATCCCGTGAGTCTTCTGTCGCTCCCAGAAGGATGGACATGGGCGAGCGTCGAGCAACTGGGAGAGGTGCAGTTGGGTCGTCAGCGGTCGCCTAAGAATGTCTCAAAGCACTACCCGACTAAATACATACGTGCCGCCAACATTACAGAACGGGGTATTGATGTATCTGACGTGCTTGATATGGAGTTCTCACCAGCAGAGCGCGAACGCTTCGCCCTACGCGACGGTGACATTATTCTTTCTGAAGCGTCGGGAAGTCCCTCGCAGGTTGGAAAGCCAGCGGTCTGGCGAGACGAGCTACCGATGTGCTGTTTCCAGAATACGGTCCTTCGTCTTCGTCCGTTGGTGGTCAGGTCGAAGTATGTACTCGTGACGTTCCAGAACTTCTACGCAAACAGCGTCTTCGCGAAGGTTGCTGGCGGTGTTGGCATCAATCACCTCGGCGCGGAAAAATTTTCGGCAATCCCGTTTCCGCTCCCACCCCTAGCCGAGCAGACGCGGATCGTGGCGGAAGTGGAGCGGCGGTTGAGCGTGGTGGAGGAGTTGGAAGCGGTGGTGTCCGCCAACCTCCAGCGCGCCACCCGCCTTCGTCAATCCATACTGCAAAAGGCGTTTACGGGTGAATTGATAGCAAGTTAACAAATCAGTATATGAACACTAACCATCCACAAGTGTGGCAAATGGCCGCAGGGCAAGCCGGTCGATTTTATTCCGATCTGTTTCTAGCACACGACGTGATGTTTCTAGGTCCCGGAAACTATGGACCGTATTCAAAGGTGGCATATGCTCGTGCGGTGAACGAAGGTCTTGCGGGAAGCGGAATCGTCAGCAACATTGCCAGCTTTCATGACAATGTGTCACCAGGTCAAATTGTTCTCATGAGAAACGGTCTCCGGGTGAAAGCCATCGGGGTAGTGGCGGACGCTGAATATGAATGGAACGAAACCTTTGATGATGTCCACGGCTGGAACCTGCAGCACACTCGGCGCGTGATTTGGCAGGAGCATTTGACGGAAGGTCTGGAACGGCTGCAGAAGAATGGACCGCTATTCGGCGATAGGAAACAGATTCCGACTTTTACCCGTGTGAGCGATGAGGGGGTGCTCGCGCCATTGCGACCGCTTCTTTCGTCGCTACGTCAACGGGAATTGAGGGCAATGCCATCGCCGCTCCCGGCTCCTCTGTCGCTCGACGAGGTGGGGCAGCAGCTATTTGCCAGGGGCGTCGCGAATGATGCGGTCGACAAGGTTATTGCCGCGATTGAGCGCCAGCGACGTCTATTGCGATGGTACGAGCAGTTTGGTTCGGGATCGAACCGGCCCACCGAGCATGAAGTGGTAGCTCACACAGTATTGCCACTGTTGCTTGCCCTAGGTTGGTCGGAGCAATTGTTGGCAGTTGAGTGGAGGAAGATTGACCTCGCGGCATTCTGGACTACGCCAAGCACAGAACAAAATTGCGTCCTCGTTTGCGAAGCCAAAGCGCGGAATCACGGCCTTCAAGACGTACGGGAGCAGGCCTTCAACTACGTCGAAAACCTAAAACTCGATTACTGCCAGAAGGTTCTTCTGACAGACGGCGGTCGGTTCTACCTTTTCGAGCGAAAATCAGGCAAGAAGCCTTGGAGCGCGCAGGCAGTTGGGTATCTCAATGTGGAGCGAATACGTACAAACCACATCGCGCCACCAGATACCAATGCAATAGATACGATTGTTGCCTTAACACCCGCAGCCGCTGCCCGCCCAATCGCATGACCGCTCCCGCTCAACTTGTCCAAAAACTCTGGAACTACTGCAACATCCTGCGGGATGACGGCCTCTCCTACGGCGATTACGTGGAGCAGTTGACATTTCTGCTATTCCTGAAAATGGCGGACGAACAGTCAAAGCCGCCGTTCAACAAGCAATCTCTCATCCCCAAGGGTAAATACTTGCTTGCGTCGGCGCAGCGTTACAAGTCCGTGCATCGCCGGCTCGGAGTGCGGGCGTGAGCCGCAAGTACAAAGCCACTGGCCCCGAGGCGGAATTCGAGCCGGGGTCACGTGGTCGTGTGCTGCGCAACTTGCTGGGTATCACCAGAGTGCGCGACATGAACGAGGCAGAGTCGCAGACACTGGAACTGGCACAAGAGGCTGCGCTCGATCTATACGGACTGGACCATCAATTCACTGCTGGCGATGTCTGTGCGCTGCATCGGCTATGGCTCGGCCCGATCTATCCGTGGGCGGGCGAGTACCGCAGCGTCAACGTCAGCAAGGGGGGATTCCAGTTCGCGCACGCGCCACTGATCGCGGGTCTGATGGCAGAGCTCGAGCGGGGCGCGTTGCGTCGCCATACGCCTTGTCGGGAGACAAACGATGCGGACGTGGCGCAAGCTCTTGCTGAGGTACACGCGGAACTGATTCTGGTACACCCGTTTCGGGAAGGCAACGGTCGGCTTGCCCGCTTGCGCTGCCG
>JANLTJ010000192.1:0-2973 GCA_031362885.1 Betaproteobacteria bacterium | reverse complement strand
CGATTGAGAACAATATGGCAAATCATTAAGATAGGATCATATGACGGTCGTCTCTATAATTAATGAACGTCCGGACCCATGGGTCTCTTGAATAACTGTTGGGCCTCACAGGAGAAGTAAGCACCATGGCGAAAATGACGGAGTGCCTGGTCGCTGGGAAGGTCATGAGTGTTGTCGCTGACCGAAAACTGACCCACTTTTGAGGGTGATGCTGATCGAAAATTGACCCGGGTGTTCTACTGAGCCTGCCTAACTTTTAGGCAGGAGATAAAGGGGTGATCACCATGGAAATATTGGGCAAGATTCGAAGGCTGTATTTACGCGACAAACTGTCGCTACGCGAGATAACGAAGCGCACGGGTTTATCGCGCAATACGATACGCAGATGGTTGAGAAGCGCCAAGGGAGCGGTGCCACCAAAGTACCGCAGGCGTGATGGACTGGTAAAGTTAGCGGCGTTTAGTGAGGCGGTAGAACAAGCGCTCAGTGCAGATGCGCACCGTACCAAACAGCAGCGTCGTAGCGCGAAGGCGTTGTTTGCGCAGATCAAGGCGGACGGATACGGCGGCGGCTACACTCAGCTGACGGCTTTCATCCGCGGCTGGCATGGACGCGAAGCCAAAGTACCGCACGCCTTTGTGCCCCTGAAGTTTGAACTGGGCGAGGCGTTTCAGTTCGACTGGAGCGAAGAAGGCCTGGTGGTCGGGGGCATTTACCGGCGCATGCAGGTATCGCACCTGAAACTATGCGCCAGTCGCGCCTTCTGGGTGGTGGCCTACCCGAGTCAAGGGCACGAAATGCTGTTCGATGCTCACACGCGCTCCTTCACCGCACTGGGCGGCATTCCCCGTCGCGGAATCTACGACAACATGAAGACGGCCGTGGACAAGGTCAACAAGGGCAAGGGGCGTGTGATCAATGCACGCTTTGCCGTGATGTGCGCGCACTACCTGTTTGACGCCGATTTCTGCAACGTAGCTTCTGGCTGGGAGAAAGGTGTCGTAGAGAAGAATGTGCAAGATAGCCGTCGGCGTATCTGGCTGGATGCGCAGACAAGACGCTTCGGTTCATTTGCCGAGCTCAATGTGTGGCTGGGCGAGCGCTGCCGATCACTATGGAGTGAACTGTATCACCCGGAACACAAGGCGTTTACCGTGGCAGAAATGCTGGAGTTGGAATGCGCGCAGATGATGCCGATGCCGACCCCATTTGACGGCTATGTCGAGAAGCTGGCACGGGTATCCAGTACATGCCTGGTCAGCGTTCACCGCAACCGTTACTCGGTGCCCTGCGAACTGGCAGGGCAGCGGGTCAGCACCCGGCTCTATCCGAACCGGGTTGGTATTGTGGCAGACGATGCCGTGGTCGCCACCCATGATCGGCTGAGCGAACGCGGCCACGTCCGTTATGACTGGCAGCACTACATTCCGCTGGTGCAGCGCAAACCGGGAGCCCTTAGAAACGGGGCACCCTTTGCCGACATGCCGGCACCCCTCAAGCAGCTAAAACTGGCGCTGATGCGCTATGTGGGCGGGGATCGCGTCATGGCGCAAGTGCTGGCGGCCGTGCCGACGGCGGGGCTCGATGCGGTATTGGTGGCGGTGGATTTGGTGATCGAATCCGGAGCGCTGAGTGCTGAACACGTCCTCAATGTGCTGGCGCGACTGAATGCCGGCACGCCGCCCGCGTGCGTGGAGACGAGCTTGCAGCTCAAGGAGGCGCCGCTGGCCAATACGGGGCGCTATGACAGCCTGCGAAATCCGGATGAAGTGCCCGTTGACGCAGCAGCTCAAGCGAAGGAGATCGACCATGCTTGATGTCACTGTTGATCTCAAAGCGCTACGGCTGCACGGCATGGCAAGTGCCTGGACCGATTTGATGGCCCAAGGGACAACGTCAACGGATTCGTCGAGATGGTTAATCGAGCACCTGCTGCAAGCTGAAACCACGGACCGCGCCATGCGCTCGGTGAGCCACCAGATGTATGCAGCCAAGTTCCCGGTGCACCGAGACCTGGCTGGATTTGACTTTGACTCGTCCAAAGTCGATCAACATCTAGTACGACAACTGGCAAGCATGGCTTTTACCGACAAAGCGCAGAACGCGGTTCTTATTGGTGGCCCCGGCACAGGCAAGACGCATTTGGCCACTGCCATGGCCGTGTCCGGCATCGCGCTGCACGGCAAGCGGGTGCGCTTCTATTCCACGGTCGATTTGGTCAACGTGCTGGAGCGTGAGAAGCTCGACGGCAAAGCCGGGCGTTTAGCGATGTCCCTGATGCGCATGGATCTGGTCATTCTTGACGAACTGGGGTATCTGCCGTTTAGCCAGGCCGGCGGGGCTTTGCTGTTTCACCTGCTCTCGAAGTTGTACGAGCACACCAGCGTAATCATTACCACCAACCTGAGCTTCTCCGAGTGGTCCAGCGTGTTTGGTGATGCAAAGATGACCACCGCGTTACTGGATCGATTAACTCACCACTGCCATATCGTGGAAACCGGCAACGAATCGTACCGGTTCCAGCACAGCAGCGTGGCCGCAAAGTCACGCATCAAGTCGCGGGAGCAGAAACGTAAAGACGGGAAAGGGGAACACAAAAAGGAAACAACGCACGAGCCGTTCTAAGCGTATGCGCTGGGAAGTCCAATCCGGAATCTGCCCGTCTTTGCGACGCTCCCGGCGCATTCTACTTGCACAGAAAGATGGAAAAGGAGAACACCAACCGCCACAAATCAAGCATACTTATCCACAGCTTGGGATTCAAAACAAAGCCGCTGGCCCTGGGTCAATATTCAATCGGCAGGGTGGGTCAATATTCAATCAGCGCCAACATCTTGATCCTTCTCAACGGCATTGACGCGCTGAAGAGGTGTTTGGCAAATCACGCCCAATTCGCTGATAACGTCACGCGATTGTCGCAGAAGGTCCGCTCGTGAGCGATGATGTATTATGTTCTTAGTAGTTACTGAACTT
>JANLTJ010000159.1:0-42342 GCA_031362885.1 Betaproteobacteria bacterium | reverse complement strand
TTTTGGAATGCTCAATAATGCAGCAATCAACCTCGTGTGTTGCTGCGAATTTTCAGTCGCGGCGGTTGCCGTGCTCCGACGGGCAGCCGATAATGCCCGCCTTTCGCTGGCCGACGATTGACGAACCATGCCGCGCTACCTCGCCGTTATCCCCGCCGCCGGCAGCGGCAGCCGCATGGGCGCAGCTCTGCCCAAGCAATATCTTGCGCTCGACAACCGGCCGCTGCTCCACTACGCGCTGGCCCGACTATGTGCTCACGCCGGCATTGATCGCGTGTGCGTCATTCTTGCGCCGGATGATCGCTGGTTCGAGGCTTATGACTGGAAGCCGTTCGGGGCCAAGCTGCAGCCGCTTTACGTGGGCGGAGATTCGCGGGCAGCAACGGTGCGCAACGCCCTTGAGGCCCTGTCCGCACAAGCCCAAGCGCGAGACTGGATCCTGGTGCACGATGCCGCGCGACCCTGTTTGAGCGCGGCGATGCTCGATCGCCTGATCGATGAGGTCGGCGACGATCCGGTGGGGGGCCTGCTGGCGATGCCGGTTGCCGACACGCTCAAGCGTGCCGATAACCAGCGTCGCGCGGCCGCCACCGAGTCGCGCAGCGGGTTATGGCAGGCGCAGACACCGCAGATGTTTCGCTATGAATTGCTGCTGCGCGCGTTGCGTGCCTGCGACCCGCGGCAGGTTACCGATGAGGCCGGTGCCATCGAGATGCTGGGCCTGAGACCCAAACTTGTACAATCCGACTCAGCCAATATCAAGGTCACGCATCAGGGTGATCTGGCGCTCGCCGCGATGATTCTGGGAAGCACATGAGAATAGGTCAGGGATTCGATGTTCACGCGCTGGTCACAGGCCGGCCGCTGATCATCGGCGGCGTGACGATTGCATTCGAGAAAGGTCTGGACGGGCACTCGGATGCCGATGTGCTGCTGCACGCCGTTTGCGATGCCCTGCTCGGCGCGGCCGCGCTGGGCGACATCGGCCGCCACTTCCCCGACACCGATGCGCGCTTCAAGGGTGCCGACAGCCGGACCTTGCTGCGCGAGGTTGCCAAACTGCTTGGCGATGCCGGTTATTCCATCGTCAATCTGGATTCCACCATCATCGCGCAGGCGCCCAGAATGGCGCCGCATGTACCGGCGATGATCGCGAATATCGCCGCCGATCTCGGTATTGATCCGGACCGCGTCAATATCAAGGCGAAGACGACCGAGAAGCTGGGATTTACCGGACGTGGCGAAGGTATTGCCGCGCAGGCAATTGCGTTAATTGAACAGCGAAAGGTACCGCAATTCGGCAGGCGCTGAGTATCGGCACCCGAAACGTCTTTTCCGCGCTGCGGGAGGACTCGCGCGTACGCGCCGAACTCGCGCAGACCGCGCGACAGATGCAGCGCCTGTCTGCGAGATGGCCGGTTACCGCAGCAGCGTTTCGAAGCACTCCGCGCCGGTTGGACGTCCGCTCAAAAAGCCCTGATACGCGTCGCATCTCAGGGAACGAAGAAAATCGAGTTGCCCCTGGGTTTCAACACCTTCGGCGATGACGGTCATGCGCAGGCTCTTGGCCAGATGGATGATGGCCTGCACGATGGCTGCATCATTCAGATTATGCGGCAAGTGTTCCACGAAACCGCCTTCGATCTTGAGCCGGTCGATGGGAAAGCGCTTCAAATAATTCAGGCTGGAATAACCGGTTCCGAAATCGTCGATGGACAGTCTGATGCCCATTTCATGGAGCTTGTCGAGGGCCGCCGCAGCCCCCCTTGGGTCGCGCATGATTGCGTTCTCCGTAATCTCGATCTCGATGTTGCGCGCGCTGACCCCATGACGCGAGAACGATGCCGCCACGCTCTGAGCCAGACTGCCGTTCTGAAACTGGAACGCGGAAACATTGAGGGAGATTGGGACCGTTTTAAGTCCTTTACCGTTCCAGTCCGCGATCTGGCGGCAGGCTTCGTTGAGCACCCATTCGTCAATCAACTGAATGGTGTCGGATTCCTCGGCCAGTGAAATAAAATTGCCCGGGTACAACAAACCGTGTTCGCCGTGTTTCCAGCGCACTAGCGCCTCGGCTCCGATGAGATGGTTTCCGGTGGTATCGAACTGCGGCTGATAGTGGAGCAGGAGTTGATTGTTCTCGATAGCCCCCCTTAATTGACTGGCGAGCGTCAGGCGCTGAGACCCCGGCGCGTTCAATTCTGGCGTAAAAAAAGCGAAGCGGTTGCGGCCGCTTTTCTTTGAGTGATACATCGCCGCGTCCGCGTGGCGCATCAGATCTTCGATGGACTGACCATCATCAGGGTAGACGCTGATGCCCACACTCGCCGAAATCGGGATTTCGTGGCTGTCGATGGTGAATGCATCCTTAAACGCGGCCAGCAATTTCCCGGCAATCACCGCCGCCTCCTTCGCTTCGTGCAGGGAGGTCAGTGCAATCAGGTATTCATCGCCCGCAAGCCGGCATACCGTATCGGTTTCGCGCACGCATCCAAGCAGTCTCCCGGCCACGGCCTGCAATATCATATCGCCAGCACGGTGGCCGAAGGAATCGTTGACGCTTTTGAATCTGTCCAGATCGATAAAAAGCAGCGCGATGCGCGATTGCATGCGTTTGGCGACTGCCAGGGATTGCTGGAGCCGGTCCTGGAGCAGGCTGCGATTGGGCAGTCCGGTCAGCAGGTCATGGTGGGCAAGAAAGCGCAACCGCGCGTCCATGTCCTTGCGCTGCGAGACGTCTTCGGTGATCCATAGCACTTTGATCGGCTCGCCGTTGAAATCGAGCAAGGCGTCGCCCTTGGTGCGCAACCAGCGCAGGGTGCCGTCGGCCCAATTCACCCGGTATTCGATATCAAGACTACCGGTGCCGCTCAGGCATTGGTCGAGTGCGAGCCTGAACTTTGGCCGATCCTCGGGATGCAGACGCTCCAGCAGAATGTCGTAAGGTAGATTGGACTGATCGCCTCGAATGCCCAGGAGACGCAAACCCATGTCGGACGAGCGGACCATCGAGGTCTTGAGATCAAACTCGCAGGTCCCGATTTCGGCAAAGGTGAGAGCGAGTCTTTCGCGGTGGAGGCGTGAACGCAGCGCGTCGATGGCCTCTTGATTGGTGGTAGCGGAATCGTCAATCCTGACTGAATACTCCCGCAGCCTGGCGCTGGCGTTGTCCAGATTTTTGTTTGCCGTGGCCAAATCTTTTCCGAGCTCCGCGATTCTTGATTCCAGTCCGGCGACGCGCGGATCGGAAACGGATTCCACCCCGATTGGCACCAGCGCGGGTGTGCGGGTCGTTGCGACCCGCTTTTTGCTCGGGCTCTTTTTCCTGGAAGTTGTCATGAATCGCGCCGCGCAGTTAACTTGTCATGCGGATGCACGCCGCCCCCTCGCGCGCATGTCCGCTGCCAGGCAGATTCACGCATGTGCCGGCAATTGTGCGATGGCCCGGCATAGGGCCTCGGTAACTTTTTCGGTCGTGGCCTGACCGCCCAGGTCCGGCGTAAATACGCGTGAACGGGTCACGTGTTCAATGGCTCCCATCAGCCTGGCGGCGGCACCTGGTTCTCCGAGGTGTTGCAGCATCATGACCGCAGTCCAGAAAGTGCCGATCGGATTGGCTATGCCCCGTCCGGCGATATCCAGTGCCGAACCATGGATCGGCTCGAACATCGACGGAAATTGGCGCTCCGGATTCAGATTGGCGGTGGGCGCAATACCCAGGCTGCCCGACAGCGCAGCCGCGAGGTCGGACAAAATATCCGCATGCAGATTCGTCGCCACCATGACGTCGAGCGAGGCGGGCCTGAGCACCATGCGCATGGTGGCGGCGTCAACCAGCATCTTGTCGGTCTTGACCTCGGGGAAGTCGGCGGCCACCTGCGCAAAAATCTCGTCCCACATCACCATGCCGTGTCGTTGAGCGTTGGATTTGGTAATCAGGGTCAGTTGCCGGCGCGGGCGCTGACGCGCGAGCGTGAAAGCAAAGCGATGGATGCGTTCGACGCCGTTGCGGGTAAATACGGAAACTTCGGTGGCGACTTCCTGCGGCAGCCCCTTGTGCGTGCGGCCGCCTTGTCCCGCGTATTCGCCCTCGGAATTCTCCCGTACGATTACCCAGTCGAGATCAGCCGGCGACGCGAGCTTCAACGGCGGATCAATGCCCGGCAACACGCGCGCCGGACGCACGTTGGCGTACTGGTCGAAGCTCTGACAGATGTTCAGACGCAGACCCCAGAGCGTTATATGATCCGGCACTTCTTTCGAGCCGACGGCGCCGAAATAGATGGCATCAAATGGCTTGAGCCGATCCAGTCCGTCGGCGGGCATCATGGCGCCATGCCTGAGGTAATAATGACTACCCCAGTCGAAATGCTCGAAGCGCAGCGCGAAACCGCCGTCGTGCCTGGACAGTGTTTCCAATACCTGAATGCCGGCGGCAATGACTTCGTTGCCGATACCGTCGCCGGGAATGGCGGCGATGTTGTAGGTTTTCATTTCTGAAGTCCGGAAGCGATCGCGATGCCCACGTCCACGGTGTTTGCCTTGCCTCCGACATCCGGCGTGCGCGGACCGGATACCAGGCATTGTTCAATGGCATTCACGATGGCCGCGCCGGCCTGGGGATGACCCAGGTGGTCGAGCAGCATCGCGCCGGACCAGATTTGCCCGATCGGGTTGGCAATTTTCCGGCCGTAAATGTCGGGCGCCGAGCCGTGCACCGGCTCAAACAGTGACGGGAATACCCGTTCCGGATTGATGTTGCCCGAGGGGGCGATGCCGATGGTTCCGGCTGTCGCCGGCCCAAGGTCGGAGAGAATATCGCCGAACAGGTTTGACGCCACCATGACATCGAAGCGCTGCGGATTGAGCACCATCTGGATCGTCAGTCCGTCAATGTGGTATTGATTGGTTGTCACCTGCGGGAAGTTCTTCGCCATCGCGGCGAAGCGTTCGTCCCAGTAAGGCATGGTGATGGAAATGCCGTTGGACTTGGTGGCCGATGTCAGCAGTTTGCGCGGGCGCTGCATGGCCAGTTCGAAGGCGAATTTCATGATCCGGTCCACGCCCTTGCGTGTGAAGATGGACTGCTGCATGGCCATCTCGCGCTCGGTGCCCTCGAAAAGCCGTCCGCCGACCGCGGAATACTCGCCTTCGGTATTTTCGCGCACCACGTAATAATCGATGTCGCCCACTTTGCGGCCGGCCAGAGGCGGGGTGATCCCGGGCATCAGCCGTACCGGGCGCAGATTCACATACTGGTCGAAACCGCGCCGGAACAGGATCAGCGAATCCCACAGGGAAACATGGTCCGGTACCCTGGCGGGCCATCCAGTGGCACCGAAGAAAATGCAGTCGTGGCCTTCGATTTTCGAGCGCCAATCGGGCGGCATCCACCAGCCGTGTTTGTCGTAGTTGTCGCAACTCCAGTCGAAGTGATCGAAGCTAAGGCCGATACCGAACTTGCGTGCGGCGGCGTCGAGCACGCGCACGCCCTCGGGCATGACCTCTTTGCCGATGCCGTCGCCGGCAATGACTGCGATTTTGTATGTTTTCATTGACATCCTTGAAAGAGAAAAGCGGTTAACACGAAGGGCCACGAAGGAAAAACGCAGGGACAAGAAGGAGAAGCACAATATCGAAAGATCGAAAAATCAGCAGAAACTGCGCTATGCAAACTGACTTTTCGAATTAACGTTGTTTCCGGTATTGCGATTTTCTTCATGTCCCCTTGTTTTTTCCTTTGTGGTCCTTCGCGTTGAAAGTGTTTTCTAAAAATTAACGTTATTCTTGCCCTTGAGTTTTAGAATCCTGCGTGCATCGTCAGGCGTGGCGATTTCCAGTCCGAGTTCCTCGAGGATGCGGCGGATCTTGGACACCTGATCGGCGTTGGTTCTGGCTAGCTGGCCCTTGCCGAGCCACAGGCTGTCTTCCAGCCCGACGCGCACATTGCCGCCCATGACCGCGGACTGGGTCGCGATATACATCTGGTTGCGCCCGCCGCCCAGTACCGACCACTGATACTGGTCGCCGAACAGCCGGTCCGCCGTGCGCCGCATATGCATCACGTCCTCGGGGTGCGGGCCAATGCCACCGCGAATGCCGAAAACCGACTGGATGAACAGCGGCGCCTTGACCAGGCCGCGATCGAGAAAGTGCGCGGCGGTGTAGAGATGTCCGATGTCGTAACACTCGATCTCGAATCGGGTGTCGTTGTTGCTGCACGATTGCAGGATATGGGCGATGTCCTTGAACGTGTTCTTGAAAATGCGCTCATCGGACCCGGCGAGATACGGTTTTTCCCAATCGTATTTCCACTCCTTAACGCGAGAAATCATTTCGTACAGACCGAAGTTCATCGAGCCCATGTTGAGCGAAGCCACTTCCGGCTTGAGCTGCAAGGCTGGTTGCAGGCGGTCTTCGATGGTCATGGTCGGTGCGCCGCCGGTGGTGAGATTGATGACCACATCGGATGCCGCCTTGATCTTCGGCAGGAACTGCATGAACATTTTTGGGTCCTGCGTCGGGCGTCCGTCCTTCGGTTCGCGCGCATGCAAGTGCACCACTGCCGCACCGGCTTTGGCGGCCCCAATAGCCGCATCGGCGATTTCATCCGGCGTGATCGGCAAATGTGGTGACATCGACGGCGTGTGGATGGCGCCGGTCACAGCGCAGGTAATGATGACTTTATTGGTCATGCCAGATCTCCCCCGTTAAATTCAGATTGATATCAGTGGCCACAGACACGCGCAGGCGTTGAGAGAATTGCGCAGAGGAAAACGACAACAGGACGGTGTTTCATTTCCTGGCGTTTCCTTCGTACCTTCGCTTGTGCGGTTGAGTCCTTTACTTCGCCATCGTACGTTTGTGAGCAATCAGCGCCATCAGGCGGCGGTCGCGCCAGGCTTCGCGCTCGGCGTGCCTGTTCTGCGGCATGAGCTTGCGGCGCTCGCCATCGACTTTGGCCACCAGCGCGTCATCCCAGGCTTCATTGCTGACGTTGCTCATCATGCCGTGCAGTACCGCGCCGTATCGTTTTGCATAGTCCGGTACCCCGCCGGGCGCGTTCAGATCGATGGTTTCAAACGGACCCATGAACGACCAGCGCAAGCCGAGACCGTCTTTGATGCATTTGTCTAGGTCTTCCACGCTGACGTAGTCTTCCCTGACCAATCGCCAGGATTCCAGCAGCAGCGCCGCTTGCAGGCGGTTCAGAATAAAACCTTCGACTTCTTTCTTGACGGTGATGGCGACCTGGCCGACCTTGCCTTGTAGCGCAAGAGTCTTCGTGACCACGTCGGCGCTGGTCCATGGCGCAGGGGAAATCTCCACGATCGGCACGATGTGCGGCGGGTTTACCGGATGTGCGACGATGCAGCGATGACGGCCCTTGAGCCCTTCGCTGAATCGCGAGGTCTGAATCGTCGAGGTGGAACTGGCGAGAATGCAATGGGCGGGTGCCGCCGCGTCAAGCTGGCGATAAACTTCCCGTTTCACCTCCAGGTTCTCCGAGGTGTTTTCCTGCACGTAGTCCGCGTCACTTACCGCGCCCGCCAGGGTCGCCACAGCGCTAACACGGCTGGCGACGATACCAGCGGACTCCTTGATCAACCCGAATTCCTGCAATTCCCTGAGGCCTTCGCCAATGAGAGTCAGCGCTTTTTCGGCGGCACCCGGGGCGGCGTCATAGAGCTTGACCAGATGACCCGCGCGTGCGAACACCATTGCCCAGGCGCGGCCAATCAGACCGGTACCGATGATTGCCACTTTTTCCATGGATAGATTGCCTTCCAAACATTAAAAAAACCTATTTCGTGGAAACGGCGAGAAGTCGAATTACCCCAGCATTTCCACGCCCGCGCATACTGAAATCGCCTGGCCGGTGATATTGCGGCCGATATCGCTGGCCAGATACAAGGCCATATGGGCGATGTCGTAGGGGCTGACCATGCGCTGCATGGACACGCGCTCGAGCGAAATCTTCTTCTGTTCTTCAAAGCTGATGCCTACTGCTTTGGCCTTGGCCGCGATGACCCTATCGATGCGTTCGCCTTCCACCACGCCCGGCTGAATGGCGTTGACGCGAATGTTGTCCGGTCCGACTTCCATCGACAGGCTCTTGGTAAATCCGACCACGCCCCACTTGGCCGCCGAATAAGGAGTGCGAAATGGAAAGGCCAGACGGCCGGCGGCCGAAGACAGATTGATGATCGAGCCGCCGCCGGCTGCCTTGATCAGCGGCATGGCAAGTCGGGTGCAGTAATACATGCCGTTGAGATCCACCTCGATACAACGTTCCCATTCTTCGACCGGAAGGTCTTCTATTTTTCCGGTCGGGCCGGCGATGCCGGCGTTATTAATCAGGCAGTCCAGTCCACCCAGATGCTCCCTCACGTCTGCGAATAACTGGTCAACGTCGGCAATCCTGGATACGTCGGCAGGCGATGCGCTGATTCCGGGAAACGCTTTCAGTGCGGCGGTGATCGGTTCGCGGGCCACATCGCAGATGTGCACGCGCGCACCGGCTGCGTGGAAGACCTCGGTCATGGCACGGCCGATGCCGCCGGCGCCAGCGGTGATGAGAACGCGCAGGCCTTTTACAGACAATTCCATTTCGAGGCATCCCTTGGTTTTTGCAAACGGCGCCCGGCGGCCGCGTCCGCAAGGAGGACCAGACTTCACGCGCGTTCGAGCCGGCGCGCAAATCGGCTGGCGTGAATTATAACCAACTAACGTGGGCTTCCCGGCATCGGCTAAAATCCGCCGCACCACTATCCCCGGTGCGGCGCTATTGATGCTGCGGCGGTGCGGTGGCCGCGGATCATGAAATTGAAACTGCTCGCTCTCGATACTTCCACCGATTATTGCTCGGTTGCGCTATGGCGCGACGGGGCACTCAAGCATCGTGAAACGCATGCCGTGCAGCGGCATTCCGAGTTGATACTGCCAATGATCGACGAGTTGCTCGACGATTGCGGACTCGATTTAGGGGAGCTTGACGGCATCGCGTTCGGCGCCGGGCCGGGATCGTTCACCGGACTCAGAATCGCCTGCGGTGTGGCACAGGGACTCGCCTTCGGGACGGGGTTGCCGGTAGTAGCCGTGGGCACGCTGGCGGCGCTGGCGCAGGAGGCGGACGCGGACCGGGTGATCGCCTGCCTCGACGCGCGCATGGGCGAAATTTACCACGCTGCCTACCAGCGCGAAGCCGGCTGGTGGCGGCAGGTTTGCCCGGCAAGTGTGGGACCGGCGCATGCGGCACCAGCACTCGAAGGCGATGGCTGGATCGGCTGCGGAAGCGGATTTTCGGTCTATGGCGAGGCCTTGGCTCAACGCTACGGTGGTCAGCTTGGTGGTGTGACTCATGGCCTGCATCCGCACGCGCGTTCCATCGCCCGATTGGCGCGGCCGGTGCTGGAGGCCGGCGGCGGATTGCCGGCCGAGCGCGCGGCGCCGGTTTACGTGCGCGACAAAGTCGCGCTTAAAATGCACGAACAGCGATGAGTGCGCAATTGAACAGCGTTGCCGATGTGCGCCCGATGCGGGCCATCGATCTCGACCGGATCATGGAGATTGAGCCGGAGCTTTATTCGCATCCGTGGACGCGCGGCAATTTCGATGATTCACTGATGGCCGGTTACCGCTGCTCGGTGCTGGAATGTCGTGGCGAGATGGCGGGTTACGGTGTCCTCATGCTCGGCGTTCGCGAGGCGCACCTTCTGAATTTGAGCGTGGGCAAAGAGTGGCAGCGCATGGGGTTCGGACGCCTGTTGCTGGGCCATTTCGTGAGCTGCGCGCGCCGGGGTGATGCATTGCAAATGATGCTTGAAGTGCGGCCTTCCAACGTCGCGGCACGCCAGCTCTATGCGCGGTTCGGATTCAGCGAAATCTCGATGCGGCGTGGCTACTACCCGCAGGGCCACGGGCGCGAGGACGCGATTCTCATGGGCATGAACTTGTGAGCCGCCGCGACCTTATCCTGAAGGAGCTGGGTTTGTCGCCAATCTGGGTGCGCCGGCAACAGCCTAATGTCCGTGTGAATGTTGCCACAGATGCAAGCGGGGAGATTGAAGCTGTTTCAAATACCACGCAGCAGGCCGCGGTTGCCACAAGCGCATCGGGTATCGCGGATGCGGATTCGGCAAGAAATCGGGCCGCGCAGATTCAAGCCATGGATTGGGCGCAACTAGGGTCCTCCGCTTCGGTATGTACCGCTTGCGTATTGCACCAGGCACGCAAGCAGGCCGTGCTGGGTGTCGGCGACGAAAAGGCGGAGTGGCTGTTTGTCGGCGAAGCGCCCGGTGCAGAGGAGGACGAGCGCGGCGAACCTTTCGTTGGCCAGGCCGGCAAGCTGCTCGACAATATGCTGGCGGCAATTGGCCTTAAGCGCGGCAACAATGTTTACATCGCCAACGTCGTAAAGTGCCGGCCGCCGGGAAATCGCACGCCCGAGCCCGCCGAGGGCCAAGCCTGCGAACCCTATTTGCTGCGCCAGATCGAACTCATTGGACCGCGAATGATTGTTGCACTCGGCAAGGTTGCGGCACAAAGCCTGCTCGGAGAAGAAGTCACACTGGCAAGCCTGCGCGGGCGCGTTCATCGGTTTCGCGGCAAACCGCTGATCGTGACTTATCATCCGGCTTACCTTCTGCGCACCCTGAACGACAAATCCAAGGCTTGGGAAGACTTATGTCTGGCGGTTGAGACCATGAAGGCATTGAAACAGGAACACGCCGTCCCCAACTGAAGGTTGTTGAGATCTCGACGGGAGTGGAAATGATGCAACGAATGATCACGCTGGGCGTTTTGGTTCTGGGCTTGTTGGGTCTGGGCGGGTGCGGCTACAACACCTTGCAGTCCCAGGACGAAGGCATCAAGGCCGCCTGGGGTGAAGTGCTCAATCAGTACCAGCGGCGCGCCGATCTGGTGCCCAATCTGGTTAAAACGGTCCAGGGTTTCGCCGCCCAGGAAAAAGACATTCTGCTGGGCGTCACCAGCGCGCGCGCCAAAGTGGGCAGCATTCAGGCCACGCCGGAACTGGTCAACGACGAGGCCGCATTCTCCAAATTCATGGCTGCGCAGGGCGAGATGACCTCGGCGCTGTCGCGTCTGCTGGTGGTGGTGGAGAACTATCCGCAACTGAAGTCAGACGCGAATTTTCTCGACTTGCAGGCCCAGCTCGAGGGCACGGAAAATCGCATTACCGTGGCGCGCCAGCGCTACATTCGCTCGGTTCAGGACTACAACACGACGGTGCGTTCTTTTCCGAGCAATCTGACGGCAATGATGTTTAGCCATAAGGTCAAGCCCACGTTTTCCGTTGAAAACGAGCAGGCCATCGCCAAACCACCGAGCGTAGATTTCTCCAAGCCGGAATCGTCTCCCACGCAGCCCAGGTAAGCGTATGAGCTTGCTCGCCCGGGCGGCTGTGGTCGCGCTGTTGCTTGCCAGTGCCTCGCTGTCGGCGCAGGAGCGCGATGTCCCGGCATTGACCGGACGGGTAGTGGATGAAACCACCACCCTGACTGCACCGAAAAAGAATGAGATTGAAGCACGCTTGCAGGCCTTCGAACAACGCAAGGGTAGTCAGATCGTCCTGCTGATCACCGGTACGACGCATCCGGAACCCATCGAGTCCTTTCAGTAAGCGGGTCGCGGAGGCCTGGAAGATCGGTCGCAAAGGCGTAGACGACGGTGTTGTCATCGTGGTGGCGAAATCCGACCGGGTCATGCGCATCGAAGTCGGCTACGGTCTTGAAGGTGCAGTTCCCGATGCCATGGCCCGACGCCTGATCGAAGAGGTTTTCCTGCCTGGATTTCGCGACGGTGATTTTTATTTGGGTCTGAAATAGCGGTATCGATCGCCTTATCAAGGTTATCGACGGTGAGCCTCTGCCCGAAGTCGAACATTCGCCCACCGGTCGGGGCGATGCCCAGTCGATCGGGACGTATTTCGTGCTGTTCATGATGGCTACGCTTGCCGCCGGTGTGCTCAGGGCCTTGCTCGGGCGCTTGCCGGCTGCGTTGCTGGTCGGAACGGGCGTCGGCTTGCTCGCATGGCTGATTGTCGCCCCTGTGCTGATCGCCAGTCTGGCCGGTATTTTCGCCTTTGTTCTGACGCTATTTGGTGGTGCCGGCATGCTGGGACGCTCCGCCGGCGGTGGATTTGGTGGCCGTGGATTCGGTCGCGGCAGCGGAGGTTTCGGCGGTGGCGGGGCCTCGGGACGCTGGTGACATGAACCTGTCGCGCCTTTTGCGCCATCTGTTGTCGCCGCATGGGTTGTCGTCGTGGCGAGTGCGGCGCGCGTTTTCGCCGTCGGCGCTGACTCGCATCGAGCAAGCCATTGCACGCTCGGAGGCAGGACATCGCGGGCAGATTCGTTTTGCCGTCGAACTTGCCCTGGAGCTCGTTCAGCTGCTGCGCGGGATGTCCGCGCGCGAGCGCGCGCTAGATGTGTTTTCTGAGCTTAAAGCTTGGGACACGCAGGATAACAATGGCGTGCTCATCTACCTGCTTCTGGCCGATCACGATGTCGAAATCATTGCCGACCGTGGCATTGATGCAAAGCTTGATGCTGCGGTGTGGGAGTCCATCTGCCGTGAAATGGAGAGCGAATTCTGGCGCGGACAATTTGAGCAAGGTGTATGCAGCGGGATCGAGCGTGTCGCCGGTCTACTGGCCACGCACTACCCGGGAGCGAACAATGCCGCCAACGAACTGCCGGATCGACCGGCCATTTGTTTAACTGCCGTCCTGGTCGTGGAAGTGTTTGTGCGTCAGGTAAGCCATGGACAACGAGATCAGCAGGCCGAAAACGATGATGATCGCGTGCATCGAAATGTCGGCCTTGATCATCACGGCATAGACGCCGAGGAGCACCAGGATCGAGAGATTCTCATTGAAATTCTGCACCGCGATCGAATGTCCCGCGCCCATCAAGAGGTGGCCGCGGTGCTGCAACAGGGCATTCATGGGCACGACGAAGTAGCCTCCCATTGCGCCAATCGCCACCAGCAGGACGATCGCGATGCGCCAGTCGGTCACGAATACCATGGCGATAACCAGAAACCCCATCGCAATGCCAACCGGCAGTACGCGAACCGCGCGCTTGAGCGAAACAAACTTTGCCGCCAGAACCGATCCCAGTGCGATGCCAACGGCGACAACGGCGGTAAGCTGGGTGGCTGTTTCCAGACTGAAATTCAGTGCGATTGATGCCCATGCCAGCACAATCAGCCGCAAGGTCGCCCCGGCACCCCAGAACAGGGTGGTTACCGCGAGAGAAACCTGGCCCAGCGGGTCGCGCCACAGCAAGCGGAAGCTGTGCCAGAAATCCTGCATGATATAAAAAAGATTTCGCTTGGGAAGTTTGTGGTCAATGGCCACCCTGGGGATGTAGAGGTTGACCAGCGCAGCCACGCAATAGAAGAACAAAATAACGATGATCGCAATTTCGGAGGCAATGTCGATTCCGGTATCGACGAACGGCAGGTCGATGCGATCAAAAAAGTAGCTGGCAAACGAATTCCCGACCATGATGCCTCCGAGTATGGAACCCAGAATGATCGCCGCCACGGTCATCCCCTCCATCCAGCCGTTGGCAAGCACCAATTTCTGGTGCGGAAGGTATTCGGTCAGGATGCCGTACTTGGCCGGGGAGTACATGGCGGCGCCGATGCCGACAATGCCGTAGGCCAGCAGGGGATGCATGCCGGTCAACATGAGAATGCAGCCCAGCAATTTGACGGCATTGGCCACGAACATGACGCGGCCTTTGGGAAAGGAGTCGGCGAATGGGCCCACGAACGGCGCCAGCACGATGTACGAAAACACGAAGAATTGCTGGAGCACCGGCGTTTGCCATGCCTCGGCATTCAGGCTCGCCAGCAGTGCAATCGCGGCAAACAGCAGGGCGTTGTCGGCAAGGGCTGAGAAAAACTGCGCTGCGAGGATGATGTAGAACCCGCGAGTCATGGTATTGGGAAGGACAGAAGCGGCGGGTGCGGTTTGCTGGGTTTAATCATCGTGGCATCTTGTCGCGGCGGTCTTATACCATAGTTATTTTGCCGTTACCCGACTTGCTTATCGGTGATGTGGACTGATTGGCCGTCCGAACGCATAGAATAGCGGCGGCACGTCGATGCCGGTACCCGGTTCTCCGAGAACAGACTCTTCATGGCCCGCCCAATTCACGCCAGTTTCGACCTTTCCGCGCTAAAGAATAATTTGGCGGTTGCACGCCGCTACGCTGGAAGCGCCCGGATCATGGCGGTCATCAAGGCCAATGCCTACGGACACGGATTATTGCGGGTGGCGCGTGCGCTGGAGAAGGCCGACGGATTTGCGCTTCTGGAACTCGATGATGCTGTCCGGTTGCGCGATGCCGGTTTTCGTCAACGCATTTTGTTGCTGGAAGGATTTTTCGCACCGGATGAATTGCGGGAGATCGCATATCACGGTCTGAGTGTAGTGGTGCACGCGCGCGAGCAGGTACAAATGCTTGCGGCCTTGCGCGGCGATGCCAAAATTGACGTCTTTTTGAAATTCAATACCGGCATGAACCGGCTCGGATTCGCCGCTGCCGGCGCGCCGCAGGTGATCGACGAATTGCGCGCAGTTGCCTGCGTCGGTGACATCGTTCTAACCACGCATTTTTCCGATGCCGAAGACACGGGCGGCATCGAGCAGCAACTGGGTGAGTTTGACCGGCATGTCGCACGTCCGGGTTTTCCGCGTTCGCTTGCCAATTCCGCGGCCTTGCTGCGTTTCCCCACGGCGCTTGGCGAATGGGTACGGCCTGGAATCATGCTCTATGGGGCGAGCCCGCTGCCGCAATCGGGTGCAGTGCAACTCGGACTGAGGCCGGCAATGACGCTTGGCAGCGTCATCATCGCCACGCAGCAACTCAAGCGCGGCGATACGGTTGGATATGGCCGCCAATTTTTGGCTGACCGCGACATGCGCATCGGAGTGGTAGCCTGCGGCTATGCCGATGGCTACCCGCGCCAGGCCGGCATTGGTGCAAGCGCGCTGATAGACGGAGTACGCGTACCGCTGGTCGGACGGGTATCGATGGACATGTTGTGCGTGGATCTGACCGGCGTTGCGCGGGCCAACGTCGGCACACCCGTCGTCTTGTGGGGGGAAGGGTTGCCGGTCGAGGAGGTTGCGGCGGCGGCCGGTACGGTGAGCTATGAATTGCTGTGCGCCCTGGCGCGGCGGGTGCCGGTACGCGAGGTCGGTTAACGCCAGTTGCACTAACGAACGCGAGGCGTACCAAAACATGGCGAAGGCAAAAACTATCCATACCTGCACTGAGTGCGGCGGGCAGACGTTGAAATGGCAGGGGCAATGCCCACACTGCACGGCCTGGAATACGCTGGTCGAAACCATTGCCGAGAAGGCCTCAGGGACGCGTTACCAGTCGCTCGCCCAGGCCAGCAGGCTGCAAACGCTGGCGGAAGTCGACGCGCGCGAAGAGCCGCGACGTCCCACCGGCATCGGTGAACTGGACCGGGTGCTTGGCGGCGGACTGGTTGCCGGTGCAGTGGTTTTGCTCGGCGGGGATCCGGGCATCGGCAAGTCCACGCTGTTATTGCAGGCCCTGGCCGTCATGGGCGGGGGATGCAAAGCCATCTATGTCAGCGGCGAAGAGTCGGCGCAGCAGCTCGCGCTGCGGGCGCGGCGGCTGGCGCTCGACGCGCCGGACTTGAACCTGCTGGCGGAAATTCAGCTGGAGAAGGTGTTGTCGGTTTTGACGGCGCAGAAGCCGGACGTCGCCGTGATTGATTCGATCCAGACCGTTTATACCGAAGCCCTGCAATCTGCCCCGGGCAGCGTCGCGCAGGTGCGCGAATGCGCGGCACAACTAACCCGCTTCGCCAAATCCTCGGGGACAACGCTGCTGCTGGTGGGCCACGTAACCAAGGAGGGCGCTCTTGCGGGTCCACGTGTGCTTGAACACATGGTGGATGCGGTGCTTTATTTTGAAGGAGAAACACATTCCAGTTTTCGTCTGGTGCGCGCCATCAAGAACCGGTTTGGAGCGGTGAACGAACTGGGGGTATTCGCGATGACTGATCGCGGTTTGCGCGGAGTGTCCAATCCGTCGGCGCTGTTTCTGTCGCATCACGAGACACAGGTACCGGGCTGCTGCGTGATGGTCACACAGGAAGGCAGCCGGCCGCTGTTGGTGGAAGTGCAGGCGCTGGTCGATGAGGCACACGCACCCAATCCGCGACGGCTCAGCGTTGGTCTTGAGCAAAATCGCCTGGCCATGCTGCTCGCGGTGCTGCATCGTCACGCGGGTATAGCCGCGTTTGACCAGGATGTATTCGTCAATGCGGTTGGTGGCGTAAAAATCGACGAGCCGGCGGCGGATTTGCCGGTGCTGCTCGCGATTGTGTCTTCGCTGCGCAACAAGCCATTGCCGGAAAAACTGGTCGCGTTTGGCGAGATCGGCCTTGCCGGCGAGGTACGACCCGTTCAGCGCGGCCAGGAACGCCTTAAGGAAGCGGCCAAGCTCGGATTCAAGATCGCGATCATTCCCAAGGCGAATGCCCCAAAAACGCCGATCGAAGGCATTGAGGTGGTCAGCGTGGAGCGCGTAGAAGAGGCGGTGAGCCGGGTACGCTGAGAAATAAGTTTCCTGCGCAGCTTCTTCGGTGTTTCGTGGATGCTCAGCGCAGCAGGAAAAGAATCGCGGCCGCCAGTGCCAGAATCGCGCTGGTAATCCATACCCATTTTAGATTCGGTGCTGCGGATATGGCATGAAGATTTTTGCGCTCTATTGTGGTCGGATTTTTCCAGGTTGTACTGCTGGACACGGCCGAAAGTGCGGCCGCATCTGCGCGATTAGCCTCCGCCAGCATTTTGAGTCGCGCAATCTTCTGGGTATCTGAAAACTTATCTAATTCCTTCTCGGTACCGGTCATGGCGGCGAGGCGCATGGTGGCATCGAAGGAGTCAAACGACTTTGACAGCCCCAGAACCGGTTGGTCGGTTAGTGCGCCTGCCGGCGAAGCACTGGCCTGAGCCGGCCGCGGGGCGGATGCCAGGTTGTCATCATCCGGCCCGGAGGTGGATTGCGCGTCAAATTTCTGCGGTGCAAGCAACGGCGCGGATTCGGCGACGGAAGAGTGGTCCAGGTAATCGCTGGCGCCCCAGGTCGTGCTGGACTCTCCGCACAGCACAGCAAGAGTCTGGCGCAGGTCACCCGCGAATTCCTGGGCTTTCTGGTAGCGATCATCCAGGTTCTTGGCGAGCGCCTTGGCGACGATGAAGTTAAGTGCCTCCGGCAGATCCGGGTTAAGGGTTCTCGGTGCCGGGGGAGTGAAATTCATGGTCTGGTACATGACGCCATGAATGTTGTCCGCCACGAAAGGCGAGGTCCCGGTCAAAATTTCGTAGAGAACGACACCGAGTGAAAAAATATCGGAACGAGTATCGGCGCGCTTGCCGGACACTTGTTCCGGCGACATGTATTTTGGCGACCCCAATATCATGCCGGTCATGGTCTTGACTTCGTTGGTACGCATGCGTGCGATTCCGAAATCGGTGATTTTCACCAACCCGTCATTGAGCACCATGATGTTCGCAGGCTTGATGTCGCGGTGAATGACCTGCCGGTCATGTGCATATTGAAGGCCTTCGGCAACCTGCGCCACAATCTCCAGTCCGTGTTCGACTTTGATTGGGACGTGTGCCTGCATCAGCCGGCGCAATTCCTGGCCTTCCAGGAACTCCATCGCCATGTAGGCAACACGATCGCTGCGACCGACGTCGTAAATGGTGACGATGTTGCGGTGGGAAAGTCCGCCTGCGGCCTTGGCCTCCTGATTGAATCTTGCTTCGTACTCGACGAGCTCTTCCCTGGGCAAGGTGAGATTGATGGTCTTGATCGCGACAACTCGATCAAGCATCGGATCATGGGCTTTGCACACGACACCCATGGAGCCCTGACCGATCTCGGAAATGATTTCGTAGCGTCCCAGCTTGGGCGCGATACTGGCCTTGGCCACGGCTGATCGGGTCATTTCGCCTTCAGGCTGCTAAAAATCGGCCCCCAGATGGGATGACCGATTTCGGCCGCCGTCAAATCAAAGGCGGGATCCAATTCCAGAGCGATCGAGAATTCTTCCCGACAGGCCACTTTCTGGTTGGATACGCATGCGATGAATGCGAGGTACTTGTGGGTCTTGACGCGATCGGGCCGGCTCAAGCCTTCTTCGAGCGCGAAGCGCAGACGGCGCCTGGCAATGCGGTAGTTGCCGTCCTCGTAGTTCTGGATGCCTTCTTCAAGATAACTGGTGCCGGCGTAGCGGGTCTGGGCCAGATTCTTGAATGGCCCGCTTTGACAGCTGGCGACCAGAACGGCAAGAAACAGCAGCAGACCGGTCAATCGCAAGGTGGGCATCCCGTCAGTTGAATTTGTGCTTGAAGCGGATCTTCTGATCGGCTTTGAGGTCGATGACCTCACTATATACCGGAAACGTCCCGTTTCTAACTTCAACCATTCTCCGTCCCGGTTCAACTTCCACCAGATTGACCGGCGGGCTGACGCCGATCCGCCTGCCATCGACGAAAACTTCTCCCCATGGCGAGATTGCAAGGGTAATCGTCGCGGAACCATTGCTCGTGGCGGGTGCATTATTCGCGGCGGACTCGTCCGGTTCGGTGGCGGGTTTGTCCCTGAAAAAGATGGAAAACGGCGAGAACTTGGCCTCTTTCTGTTCGTCAGCGCCTGATTCCGAGACTGGCAGATTGCCTTGTGGATCTGTTGTTTTGTTCGATGTTCGTGGTTTCCTGCCGGTGGATTTTCGCGGTGTAGACGAATGTTGCGCATTCGCGGATCTGTTCTGGAGGGCACCATCGGCGGATGGATGGGACAATGCGGAAGCATCGTCGTGACCGATGAAATTCACCACGACCGCGAACAGAAATGCTCCGACACACAGCGTGGCGGTGCTGAACGCGACGGTGCGGTTGTTGAACCATGGCTGCAGGCGGGCAAGCCATTTCGAAGCACCCGTGCCGGATGCAATGGTCGCGGAGGAAACCTGGTGCTTTAGATCCTGCCGCGAGGCCAGGGCGCGCTGCGCAGGCGAGAAGATGCCGCTGCCCTGGGAATTGCCGTATCCGACGCTGTATACCTCATGCTCACGCACATGTTTGTCGGTACGTGATCCTTCGTAGTTGAAGAGATTCGAATAGCTTTCTGAGATATGCGACACCACTTCGTAATAGGATCGCGACACCAGAATCTGTCCCGGCTGCGCGAACGCCATCACGCGCTGGGCGACATTGATGCCATCGCCGATGATGTTGGGTTGATCGTTCAGGTCACGGACCAGGCGCACCGGCCCCAGGTTGATGCCGATGCGTGCCGGCAGGTTGAACGTGTGATCTGAGTGAGATGTAAAGGACTCGCGCAGGCTCATAGCTACGAACAAGGTATCTTCCGGGTCGCCAAGGAAGTTGATGGCAACGCCGTCGCCGGTGTCGAGAATGATGCGGTCATTCGGTTCGATATCGCGAATCGCGTCCGCGATCAGTGCGTTGAACCGGTTCTTGAGCTGAATTTGGTCGGATACCGGCCGCTTGGAATATTCCGCGATATCGAGGAAAAGCACGCTGCAGATGAACGTGCGATTTGCGCGCTCTGGCATCATCTGGGCGGCACCTGCGATTGCACCATCGAACGGGTTCCTTTGCGGAGTCCCCGGATGGAACTGGATCCATCCGGCAAGGCAAAAGCCATCCGGCGGGGCTGAAGCCTTCCGGCGGAGTTCAGAGCCTAACTTGGGGAGGGGAATATTATCACCATTTGATTTGTTTTCGGAGCAAGAAATTGTTGGCTTTTCTTCTGGCTTCAAGCCCTTTTGCAACATTCCTCCATGACTTTCTAGCTTTCCTGCGTTTCCGATCTCGGGAATTGGTACCGTTATCCCGTATCATTTCGGGTTATCAGGCCACAAGTCCTGATAAAAGCCATACCCTCTTGATTTCCCTCACATCTGGCGAGATACCGAAGCAGCCGTGAACCGCAGCAGCCCTTACGAGACCGGCCTGGATCGAAATCCGGCCAATTACGTTCCTCTATCTCCGCTGTCGTTTCTGGCTCGCGCGGCTGAGGTCTATCCGGACCGGGTTGCCATCGTCCATGGTGACTCTGAAACAACCTGGCGCGAAACCTATCGACGTTGCCGTAGACTGGCTTCCGCACTGGCACGCCGCGGGATCGGCGTCGGTGACACTGTGGCGGTAATGGCGCCCAATGTGCCGGGCATATTCGAGGCGCACTTCGGCGTGCCGATGTGCGGCGCGGTGCTCAATACCTTGAATACGCGGCTGGATGCCGAAGCCCTTGCGTTCATGCTCAATCACGGTGAAGCGAAAGCGCTGCTAACCGACCGCGAGAGCTCTGCCACGATTGCCGCGGCACTGCGCCTAGTCAAGCACAAAATGCTGGTCATCGACTTGGACGACGCGCACGCGATCGGTGGGGAATTGCTGGGCGAGATGGACTATGAAGCCTTTCTCGAAACCGGCGATGAGGCATTCGCATGGCAACTGCCGGAGGACGAATGGAACGCAATCGCTTTGTCCTATACCTCCGGTACCACCGGCAATCCCAAAGGTGTGGTGACCCATCATCGCGGTGCCTACCTCAATGCGGTGGGTAATATCGTAACCTGGGCGATGCCGCATTTTCCGGTTTACCTGTGGACGCTGCCCATGTTTCACTGCAATGGCTGGTGTTTTCCGTGGACCCTGGCGGCGCTGGCGGGCACCAGCGTTTGCCTGCGCAAGGTTGATGTGAAGACCGTATTCGATCTGATCCGTCGGCACCAGGTCAGTCATTTTTGTGGTGCTCCGGTAGTACACAATATGCTGATCAACGCCCCCGCCGATCTGCGCGCCGGAATCGGCCAAAAAGTCTCGGCCATGATCGCCGGCGCAGCGCCGCCGCAGGCGGTGATCGAAGGCATGGAGCGGATAGGCATCGATCTGACCCATGTCTACGGACTGACTGAGGTTTACGGTCCGGCAGCAGTGTGCGCAAAGCATCCGCAGTGGGAGTCTTTGCCGGGCGCAAAACGCGCCGAGCTCAATGGCAGACAGGGCGTGCGCTATGAAATGCAGGAAGGCATGGACGTGCTGGACCCCATCACCATGCAGCCGGTTCCCAGGAACGGACAAGTCATGGGTGAGATTTTCTTCCGCGGCAACATCACCATGAAGGGCTATCTCAAGAATCCTCAGGCGACTGCCGAGGCGTTTGCCGGCGGCTGGTTTCATACCGGGGATCTGGCGGTCATCGATGCGGATGGATATGTCAGGATCAAGGATCGCTCCAAGGACATCATTATTTCCGGCGGTGAGAATATTTCGACCATTGAAGTGGAGGATGTGCTCTATAACCACCCTGGGGTATTGGAGGCGGCGGTGGTGGCCAGGCCAGACCAACAGTGGGGCGAGACGCCATGTGCTTTCGTCACGCTGAAAACTGGCGCGCCGGCAGTTACCGAGCAGGAAATCATCGCCTTCTGTCGCGAGCGTCTGGCGCGTTTCAAATGCCCGCGCAAAGTGGTGTTCGGTCCGTTGCCGAAAACTTCGACTGGAAAAATTCAGAAGAACGTCCTGCGTGAACAGGCAAAAAGCGTTTGACCGCGCAATCGAATACCTCTCAACGCCAGGCGCGCGAAGGTACGCCAACGAAAGCCCAGGCCCCGATCCGGCAAATGCTGCGAGATAGCATTCTGCCTGGGTTACTTTTGCGCTTCCGTCGTGTACTTGGCGTTAAGGCGGTTTTGTCCTGCGGTAGAATCCCACCCGTTGCAATAAACGAAAGCCTATCGAAATGAAAGTTCTGGTCCCGGTCAAACGGGTGGTGGATTACAACGTCAAGGTTCGCGTGAAGGCGGACGGATCGGGCGTGGAAACCGCCAACGTGAAAATGTCGATGAACCCGTTTGATGAGATTGCGGTGGAAGAGGCGATTCGCCTGAAAGAGGCCGGAGTCGCCACCGAAATCGTCGCCGTGTCCATCGGTAGTGCTCAGTGCCAGGAAACACTGCGCACGGCGCTGGCCATCGGCGCGGATCGCGCGATCCTGGTGGAGACCGGAGTCGAGATTCAACCGCTGGCGGTGGCGAAGCTGCTCAAGGCCATCGCGGCCAAGGAACAGCCGGGGCTGATCATCATGGGCAAGCAGGCCATCGACGATGATTCCAATCAGACCGGACAGATGCTCGCCGCATTGCTGGCCTGGCCGCAGGCGACGTTTGCCTCGAAGCTGACCATCAGCGGCGCGAGCGCGCAAGTCATACGTGAGGTTGACGGCGGACTGGAAACCATCTCGATCAGATTGCCGGCAGTCATAACAACCGATTTGCGACTTAACGAGCCAAGATACGTGACCTTGCCAAACATCATGAAGGCAAAAAAGAAGCCGCTGGAGACCTTGACCCCGGAGGCCCTCGGCGTCGATGTCGCGCCGCGCCTGAAGACGCTAAAGGTTCAGGAGCCGCCCAAACGCAGTGCCGGTAAATTGGTCAAGAACGTGCAAGAGCTGGTCGAAAAACTGCGCAACGAAGCGAAAGTGATCTGATGGCTATTTTGATTATTGCTGAACACGATAACGCTGCGATCAAACCGGCGCTGCTCAACGCCGTCAGCGCCGCGCTAAGCATCGGTGGCGACATCGACATCCTTGTCGCCGGTCACCAGTGCGCCGGTGCGGTCAAGGCCGCTGCCGCGATTCCGGGAATCAGGAAAGTATTGAACGCCGATGCGCCGCACTACGCCCATGCGCTGGCGGAAAATCTGAGTACCCTGATCACGTCCATCGCCCGCAACTACAGTCATGTGCTGGCACCTGCCACCAGCGCGGGCAAGAACGTGCTGCCGCGTGTCGCCGCGCTGCTCGACGTGGCGCAGATCTCCGAGATCATCAAGGTCGAATCACCCGACACATTTGTGCGACCGATTTATGCGGGCAACGCGCTTGCCACGGTGCAATCGGAGGATGCGATCAAAGTTATTACGGTACGCTCCACTGGCTTCGATGCGGCAGCCGCCAGTGGCGGATCGGCCATCATCGAAAACGTCAGCGCCGGACCCGACTGCGGCTTGTCCTCCATGATTGGGCAGGAACTCACCAAATCCGCGCGCCCGGAACTGACCGCGGCCCGTGTAATCGTTTCCGGTGGCCGTGGCATGGGCAATGGCGAGAATTTCAAGCTACTCGAAGCCCTGGCCGACAAACTCGGTGCCGCAGTCGGCGCTTCGCGCGCGGCAGTCGATTCCGGTTTCGTGCCGAACGACTACCAGGTCGGTCAGACCGGCAAGATTGTTGCCCCGGAGCTCTATGTCGCGGTGGGCATATCCGGGGCGATCCAGCACTTGGCTGGAATGAAGGACAGCAAAGTCATCGTCGCCATTAACAAGGACGCCGAAGCGCCGATTTTTCAGGTGGCGGACTATGGATTGGTGGCGGATTTGTTCGAAGCCATACCGGAACTGACCACGGCGCTGGCTTGAGGCAGCGCCCCCAAGTGTTACCGGTGTTGCCGCGAATTAAGGCGAAACCGGGTCAGGTTAAAACAAAGCCGGATGCGCAGGTCAGCGCGGCGGCACTGACGCGGCCTGCAGCGCCCGGTCTATTTGATCATGCTCCTGCGCCGTCAGTGAGGCGTAACCGCGCGGCCATGGCCAACCATATCCCCAGCGATAGGGCGTGGGCCACCATGGCGATCCGCCCACGCGAACGCCGGCCAGCATGACTTTGGCGACGGCCGGTTCACCAACTGCCGTGACACAAGTTTGCAGCGCGCGATCTGCCTCCAGGCGCTCGTCGTAGGTGCCGCCGCGCCAGTAGGCGCGGTCGTGTACTACGCAGCAATCGCGCCAGATTTTCCGGTGCCGGGGAGTGCCGTCGGGGAATTCGCTGCAACCATCGGTGGTAAATGGCCGGAGCGGTGCATCCGGGCTACAGCCGGCCAGCACAATTACTGCGGACAGTACTCCCAAGCGGCGCACCATTGCCATCAAGCGTCCCGGTATATTGCGCCCGAGCATGGCCGGCGCTTGGTCCGCGCGTAGTCGAAAACGACGATCGGTTGGCATCGTGTATCAGATTTCGGGTTTGATGGTCGTTATATCCAATGCTGCCGGCACCCGGTTGGATCAGGGAAGCTGGTTCTTGTGGCAGGGTGGGGCGGCAATCCGGTGCCCGCTATTTTTGCTCGGTACACCTGCCAGAGGTTTTAATGAATAATGCCAGTCAATCGCCAATCCTGCTGGCGCAATGACCTTGCGGCGCAAGCCCTGAGGCTTTTCAAGATTTGGGAGTGAACTATGTCGATCTACACCGCGCCTATCCGCGATATGAAATTTGTTGTCAAGGAGCTGATCGGGCTGGAACAGATATCCGCGCTGCCGGGCTGCGAAGAAGTGACGGCCGACCTTCTGGATTCGGTACTGGAGGAAGCGGGAAAATTTGCCACCGGGGTTCTGGATCCACTCAATCGAGGCGGCGATAAGGTCGGAGCAAGACTGTCGGGCAATGAGGTCACGACCGCTCCCGGGTTCAAGGAAGCATTTCAGCAGTTTTCCGCGGGCGGATGGACCGGTCTGAATTGCGATCCACAGTACGGCGGCCAGGGCCTTCCGCACATCATTTCCGCGCAAACTTCGGAAATCTGGAATTCAGCCAACATGGCCTTTTGTCTGTGCCCGATGCTGACCGCCGGAGTGGTCGCGGCGCTGATGCGGCATGGGTCGGATCTGCAGAAGGACACCTTCCTGCCTGATTTGGTATCGGGAAAATGGACCGGGACCATGAATCTGACTGAACCGCAGGCAGGATCGGACCTGTCGGCAGTGCGGGCGCGCGCCGTTCCGGAGGGTGAGCACTACCGCATCCACGGCACCAAGATTTTCATCACCTGGGGTGAGCACGACGTAGCGGAGAACATCATCCACATGGTTCTTGCGCGAACGCCGGATGCGCCGGAAGGCGTGAAAGGCATATCGCTGTTCGTGGTGCCGAAATTTCTGGTCAACGCCGATGGCAGCCTGGGCAAACGCAACGATGTGAAATGTGTATCCATCGAACACAAGCTCGGTATCCACGGCAGCCCGACTTGCGTGATGGCGTATGGCGACGCGGAAGGTGCGCTCGGTTTTCTGATCGGCGAGGAAAATCGCGGACTGGAGTACATGTTCACGATGATGAACTTCGCCCGCCTTGAAGTGGGTATCGAGGGCGTGGCGATCGCGGAACGCGCCTACCAGCATGCCCTGCATTACGCGAAGTCCCGGGTACAGGGCCGCGAAATTGGCGTCAAACACGGCGAGCGTGTGAGCATTATTCATCATCCCGACGTGCGCCGGATGCTGATGAGCATGAAGGCGCAAACCGAAGCGATGCGCGCGCTGGCGTCACTGGCGTCAGCCTATCTCGACCTCGCCCTGCATCATACGGATCGGGTTGAGCGCGACAAGAATCAGGCGCTGTTCGATCTGCTGACGCCGGTGGTCAAGGGCTGGTGTACCGAGCAAAGCATCGAGATCGCATCCACTGGCGTGCAAATTCATGGCGGCATGGGTTTTATCGAGGAAACCGGTGCGGCGCAGTATCTGCGCGATGCGCGTATCACGACCATATACGAAGGGACCACCGGCATCCAGGCCAACGACCTGGTTGGACGCAAGGTCGCATACGAGAAAGGCGCCACCATCAAGTTGATGCTGGCGCAAATGATCAGCGTGGACGCAGATCTTGCAAGAGCGGCTCATCCCGGCCTGAGCGTCATCCGGGTTGCGCTGGCACAGGGAGTGGCCGATCTCGCTGCGGCGACCGACTGGCTGCTTGAAACTTTCCCTGGAAACATGAAAGCCGCGTCGGCGGGCGCAGTGCCGTTCCTGAAACTGTTCGGCACCGTAGCAGGCGGTTGGCAGATGGCGCGGGCTGCGCTGATCGCGAAAAACAACCTCGATGGCAATACGGGCGACACCGATTTCTACCGCGCGAAGATTGCCACGGCGCGCTTCTACGCGGAACATGTTCTGCCGCTGGCAGGCGCGTTCAGGCGCCAGATCGTAGACGGCTCAAAGAGCGTGCTGGCATTGGAAGAAGCCCAGTTCTGAGTCGAATGTTCAAGGAGCAAAGATCATGAATGCTGTTCTCTGGGTGGTGGCGATCATCATGCTGGGTTGGATGCTCGCGTTTTTTCGTGCCCGCGCATTGCCGTGGGCGCTCGGTATTGGAGGCTACCTGGGCGCGCTCAGTGTCTGGTCAGGGGCCGACGCGGTCACCAAGGCCACGCTCTGGACGCTGTTTCTCATTGCCGCCGCGCTTCTGATGGTGCCGCAGTTGCGCCGAGCGCTGATCAGCGATCCATTGCTCGGTTGGTTTCGTAAAGCGTTGCCTCAGGTGTCGCGCACCGAGCAGGAGGCGCTCGATGCAGGCACGGTCTGGTGGGATGGGGAGTTATTCAGTGGCCGGCCGGACTGGAACAAGTGGTTCGCGATTCCGAAACCTTGCCTGACGCCCGATGAGCAGGCGTTTCTGGATGGGCCGGTGGAGGAGCTTTGCCGCATGTGCGACGACTGGGAGATCACGCACGAGCTGAACGATCTGCCGCCGTCGGTCTGGCAGTTCATCAAAGATCGCGGATTCCTGGGAATGATTATTCCGCGACACCATGGCGGGATGGGGTTTTCCGCCTATGCGCATTCTCAGGTGGTGCAGAAACTGGCTACTCGCAGCGCAACCGCCTGCGTGTCCGTCATGGTTCCCAATTCGCTGGGACCGGCGGAACTGTTGCTGCATTACGGCACCGACGAGCAGAAAAATCACTACCTTCCGCGCCTGGCCAAAGGTCTGGAAATGCCCTGTTTTGCCCTGACCGGCCCGGAGGCGGGTTCGGATGCGGGGTCCATTCCGGACTTCGGGGTGGTATGCAAGGGCGTTCATGACGGCCGCGAAGTCATCGGCATCAGACTGACCTGGGAGAAGCGCTATATCACCTTGGGTCCGGTCGCGACATTGCTCGGACTAGCCTTCAAGCTCCATGATCCCAACCGGTTGCTTGGTCTCCAGGAGGAACTCGGCATCACCCTGGCATTGATTCCGGCCGCACACCCGGGCGTGAACATTGGCCGGCGCCACTTCCCTCTGAATTCTTCATTCATGAACGGACCCAACTCCGGCAAGGACGTCTTTATCCCGCTGAACTGGGTCATCGGCGGACGCGATTTTGTGGGACAGGGCTGGCGCATGCTTATGGAGAGCCTGGCGGCCGGAAGATCCATTTCCCTCCCGTCGTCCAGTGCCGGAGCGGCGAAACTTGCGTTGCGCACCACCAGCGCTTACAGCCGGGTGCGCAGTCAATTCAACATGCCCATTGGAAAATTCGAAGGCGTTGAAGAAGTGCTGGCCCGTATTGCCGGCAACACTTACGTAATCGATGCCGCGCGGACCGTAACGGCCGGTTCAATCGATTTGGGCGAAAAACCTTCGGTGATTTCGGCCATCGTGAAGTACCACTGCACCGAGCGCGCCCGCCAAGTCATTAACGATGCCATGGATATTCATGGCGGCAAAGGCATCTGTCTTGGACCGAATAACTATCTTGGCCGCGCGTATCAACAGATTCCCATCGGCATCACGGTGGAAGGCGCCAACATCCTTACCCGCAGCATGATGATTTTCGGGCAAGGTGCGATCCGCTGCCATCCCTACGTGTTAAAGGAGATCGCGGCGACCCGAAACGAAAATGCCCTGCAGGCGAGCAGCGAGTTTGACGAGGCTTTCTGGGATCATGTGCGGTTTGTGCTGCGCAATGCGGCCAGGGCGTTGTGGTACGGGTTGGCCGGCTCGCAGTTTATAGGCGCTCCGGGCGCGCCCGAGTTGCGGGCGTACACGCGACACCTCACTCGGTTGTGTGCCGGGTTTGCATTCGTGGCCGATGTGGCGATGCTGGTACTGGGTGGCGATCTGAAGCGCCGGGAGAAGCTATCGGCGCGTTTGGGCGACATTCTCAGTCAGCTCTACATGGCCTCGACCGTTCTGAAGCGCTACGAAGATGACGGGCGATCGAAGGCAGATCTGCCGGTCGCGATATGGGCGATAGAGGACTGCCTGAATCGTATCCAGGACGCGTTTTACGGTGTGTTTGAGAATTTTCCGAGCCGGATCACGGGATGGCTGCTGCGCATGGTGGTATTTCCATTGGGGAGGTCTTTCGTTGCTCCCAGGGATGTTCTGGGACGCCAGATTGCGAAACTGCTGCTGGACTCCACGCTGACGCGCGAACGCCTGGCGTCCAACGTGTTCGTACTCAGACATGAGAGCGACCCGGTTGGCCGGCTGGAACTGGCCATGCAGGCCGCTCCGGCCGGGGAAGCAACCGAGGCCAAGATCCGCGGCGCTCTGAGAGCTGGCGTGATTGCCGGTCTGACCGAAGAAGCGCGCATTGCCGCCGCAGTGGGCAAAGGGATCGTCAGCGACGCCGAAGCGGCACAGTTTCGGCGATTTAGTGCGCTACGCCACGGCTGCATCATGGTCGACGATTTCCCGCACGACATCGGTCGCATGCAGGTGCTGCGTGAATCCATGAAAGTAAGCGTCCTGGCCAGCGCGGAGTCGCACAAGACCGCGGCATGAAACGCACATTACGTGGGAGCAACAGTCTTGCCGGGGCGCAGGATCCACAGCGGCTGGCTTCAGTATGAGTGATTGGCGAATGCAAGCGAAAACCGACCGCAGTTCTGGTCTTCGGGGGCCAGTAGAGCTGCGCTTTTGAAGACGTCCTGCAGTCGTTCAACCAGGCATGTCAAGGTGCGCGCTTTGCCTCAGTAGGTCGCCTCAAAGTTTGGGGATTTATGGTTCCGGAGATTGGCGCCCAGCTCGGATACTGGCCTCGCGCTTCATGGATTGCGGCCCTTGCGCCGATCCTGTAGATTCATTTCAGAGGCGAGCTTCGGTCTGCAATCAGGTCTGGCGGTTGGTAGATGTCGAGATATCAACGGATTTGTCTTGTTCCTGACCGACCGTTCGTGAAAAGGCGGACGCCTGTGCAAGGGCTGTCACCGCTGGCGGTCAGGTAATTCAAGCGTAGCTTTCGGATATGTCTTTGAATTTCATGAATTATTGGTTCTATTGCCGGTCTTGGGTGTCATCCCGGCACGCGACCTGCTTCAAGAGATACGATAGTGTCAGAAAGTGAAGCCAGCTAAGTAGCCTCTCGCACATAGCGACAGATCCCGGTACGCATGTTTGTTTTTCGAAACCGCCATGGAAAACATTGACAACAAATCGATATTGACCAAATTGGAGCGATTGTTCGCTTTACTGGCCGGCAGCAAGCGCATGCTGCTCATCGTTTCGCCGTTCCTCGTCATCGTCATCGTGCTGGTCTGGCTTGCAATCCTCAGTATCGACATCCTGGCGGCAGGACGCGCCTATGTTGAGGGCGAAAGCCTGTGGTCAAAAAATCAAAAGGAAGCGGTGTTTCATTTATTGCGCTTTGCGGATACCCACGATGAAGCGGATTTTGAGAAGTACCGGAAGGCGATCAAGGTTCCGCAAGGTTACGGCACGGCCCGCCTGGAGCTGGAAAAGGCGAATCCGGATAATGCAATCGTGCAGTCCGGATTCCTGGACGGAGGTACTCATCCGGAAGATCTATCGGGCGTGCTGCGCCTGTACCAGCGCTTTCACAAGATCAGCTACATGAAGAGCGTGCTCGACATCTGGAAAACGGGGGACGTGTTTATCGAAAGGCTGGACGCGGAAGCAAGCGCGCTTTACGCACTAAACCGGTCCGGGCATATGGACTCGCCCGAGCGCGCAGCCTTGCTGTCGAGAATTGTAAAAATCAATGAAGAACTCAATCCGTGGACGAAGCAGTTTTCAACGACCCTGGGTGAGGCGACGCGCTGGATTCGCTCCACGTTGCTGATGGTGATTGTTACGGTCGCCGGAATCATGATCCCGATCGGTATTTTTCTGACGCAACGCATGGTCAGCCAGGTTGATCGCGCCGAGCGCGAACTTAAGGAGCTCAAGCTGGGGCAGGAATACTCCGTCAAGCTGGCCTACCACGCCAGCCACGACCCGCTCACCAATCTGATCAACCGACTGGAATTCGAAAAACGCCTCGCGCTGGCACTGCACACGGCAACCACTCAAGAGCGCCAGCATGTCGTGATGTTCATGGATCTCGATCAGTTCAAGATCGTCAACGATACCTGCGGCCACGCGGCCGGGGACTTGTTGTTGCGCCAGGTCGGCGCGCTGCTGAAGGATCAGGTCCGCGATGGCGATACGCTTTCCCGTCTGGGCGGTGATGAATTTGGCGTATTGCTTGAAAACTGCCCGATGCAGGAAGCCATCGGGATCGCCGAAAAGTTGCGCAAGTGCATTTGCGATTTCCGCTTTATCAGCGAAGGCAAGGCATTCAATATCGGCGTGAGCATTGGTGTAGTCCAGGTCACCGATGGCATGCTCAATCTGACCGACATTCTCAGTGCCGCCGATTCGGCCTGCTATGCGGCCAAGGACAAAGGACGCAATCGCGTTCAGTTTTACCGGCCGCACGACAGCGAGGTTTCTCTGCGCCGCGGCGAACTGGAATGGGTGCCGCGGCTGCAGGCGGCACTTGAGCAGGGACGATTCGTCCTTTACTCCCAGAAAATCATCTCGACCGGAATTCAGGCTACGAATATGAGCCACCACGAGGTGCTGGTGCGCATGATCGACGAGAACGGGGAGATCGTTCCCCCGATGGCGTTCATTCCCGCGGCCGAGCGCTACAGCTTCATGCCGATGATTGACCAATGGGTGGTACAGAACGCCTTTGCCGCGATCAGTTCGTTGGGACCTGAATGCGGAACGTTTGCAATCAATATATCCGGCACCTCGATCGGCGACGAGCGCTTCCTGGAATTTGTCCGGACACAGTTCCGCCGGTTCGTCATGCCCGCCCGGAGCATCTGTTTCGAGATAACGGAAACAGCCGCCATTGCGAACTTCGACAAGGCCGCCCGCTTCTTTGGCGAGATGAGATCCCTGGGTTGTCTGTTCTCCCTGGACGATTTCGGGGCCGGCATGTCCTCCTTCGGATACCTCAAACACCTACCCGTGGATTTCATCAAAATCGATGGCAGTTTCGTCAAGGATTTGGGAGCCGATCCGGTTGCCATCGCCATGGTGCGCGCCATCAACGACGTAGGCCATGTGATGGGCAAGAAGACCATCGGCGAATTCGTCAATGGCGAAGGCGTGCTGGCTGCGTTGCGCGATATCGGCGTCGACTATGCCCAGGGCAACTGGATTTCAGAACCGACACCGTTCGCGGCAAATCTGCCGGCGACCATACTTTCAGTCAATACGGCAACCAGCATGGATCAACTGGCCAAGATTCGCGCGGAGGTCCGGGAAGCTCTTACCTTTTCCACAACCTGAGTTCTTTTAACAACTTCATATCCAGAGGGTAAACGTGAACATGAAAAGCAGTTCGGTTCGGGAATTGTCGGCACATCCAATGTGGGTGTCTTCTTTGTACGAGTTTGTGGCCCATCCCTGGGACAAGCTGGTGAACGGGTACTGGGCGCAGTCCATTGCATCGTCGAGTTTCACGGTCGAACAGATGCAGGGTTGGATCATGCAACTCTATCCCTTTATTCACGAGTTCCCTAAATTTCTCGCGGAAGGGTTGATCAAGGTCGAGGATGATTTTTCCCGCAACTTCCTGATCGAGAACATCCGCGTCGAAAAAGCGCACGCCGAACATTGGATCTGGATGGGCGAGGGTTTCGGCCTGGAGCGGCAAAAAATGCTGGATCTGGCCGAGGGAAAAACTTCGGTGTTGCGCGACGTTCAGTCGCTCACCGACTGGCTTTGGAGGGTGAATGCCAAGGGAACGCTGGCGGAGGCGGTTGCCGCGACCAGCTTTGCCATCGAAGGTGTTGCCGGTGCACTTGCAAGAAAAATCGCCCCGGGATTTGAAGCCTATAAGAGTCAGCCTGGGGTCGATATGAATCCAAAAACTTACAAGTGGATCCGGGAACACTCTTTTTACGATGACGAACATCCGAAATTCGCCCTGGAAATCGTCAAGCGTTACGCCACGACCGATCGCATGCAGCAACAGGTCAAGTTTGCGGCAAAGCGTAGTCTGGAATTGCTTGATCTGGCATTGTTTGCCTCCACACAGGCAGTCGTAGTTCCGCTCAAAGGCCGCTGATCGGACCGCTGAGTTCTGGTTCTTTTTTCGCGCACATGGCCGACTTTCCAGTCGGCCATGTTTATCTGAGGGGGGCGCTGGGCTGAGCTATCGTATGTTTGTCTTCCGGCAGGGCGAGTTAACGTTTTCAGATCGAGACGTCCGGTCAAACGGGAAATCGCGGATGGTCAAGATGATGCAGAGAACGGACTATGTTTCCCAGGATGTCGCGAAAACCCTGGATGGACTATTCCAGGTGGCGGTTCTCGCGCAACCATGGACAGTCGAAAACGGGCTGCTGACACCCACCATGAAACTAATGCGAATGAAAGTCGTCGAAGCGCACAAGCCGGAGTTTGAATCGCTTTATGCCGGACACTGACCGCAGATCAGTGGCGGAGGAAGTGGCGATGCTGCCGGCAGGGCGCGAGCCGACACTGCGAGTTGTGCCCATGCCGTCGGATGCAAATTACACCGGTGACATCTTCGGCGGCTGGATCATGTCCCAGGTGGACATAGCGGGCAGCATCCCCGCCATCGAACTTGCGCAAGGGCGGGTGGCGACGGTAGCCGTGAATTCTTTCGTCTTCAAGCAGCCAGTCATGATCGGGGATGTTGTGAGTTTCTACGCCCGGGTAGTGCGCGTTGGGCGAACTTCGATTACAGTAGACGTTGAGGTGTATGCGCGCCGGCGTGCGCTGCTGGAAATCGTGAAAGTGACCGAGGCAACCCTGACCTATGTGGCGGTGGATGACGAGCGTCGTCCGAGGCCTGTCAGTCCCGAAGTGGCGCCGTAGTGCGAACATTTGGTAGCATCGAACAGCTTTGAATGTGTCTTTAAAAGGAGAATGTAAATGAATTCCAAGAAAAGTCTTATTGCTCTGGCCGTGGCTTCGACTTTCAGCGGTGTATCGACGTTGAGCTCGGCAGCGGGATTTGCGCTGATCGAGCAGAGCGCGAGCGGAATGGGTAATGCGTACGCAGGCGCTGCGGCGACGGCCGAGGATGCCAGCACGATTTTTTTCAACCCGGCAGGCATGTCCCGGATCGAAGGCAAGCAGATTACAGCCGCTGGCCACCTTATCAACCTCAGCGCAAAATTCAGCGATTCGGGATCCAGCAAACCGGCGGCGATCGTAACGAATCCGCTAGGTGGCAATGGGGGAGATGCTGGCGGTGCTGCACTTGTCCCCAATATTTACTTCGCGATGCCGATCGGCAGTAGCCTCCACTTCGGCGTTGGCATCAATGTGCCTTTCGGATTGACTACCGAGTACGACGATACATGGGCTGGGAGATTCCAGGGTATCAAATCGGAGTTGGCGACGATTAATATCAATCCATCGGTGTCGTTCAAGGTTAACGATACTTTCTCGATCGGCGCCGGCTTGAATTACCAGACAATGGATGCTGAACTTACAAATGCGGTCGTACTGGGCCCCAACACCGAAGGACGGGCAAAGTTGGAAGCAGACGACGATGCTTTTGGCTGGAACATCGGCGTTTTGTTTCAGGCAACGCCCTCAACGAGACTCGGGGCAAGCTATCGTTCGACGCTTGAGTACACATTGGAAGGAACCAGCACGGTCACAACTGCCACGGGAACAGTCATTCCGTCGGCCGGAGGTGCATCACGCGCAGACGTTACTTTGCCCGATTCTTTTTCAGTGAGTTTGGCGCAGAACCTGAATGAGCAGTGGGATATTCTCGCGGACGTGACATTTACCAAATGGAGTGAAATCAACCGCATTGATATTGTGGATTCAACGAATGGAACTCTGAGGGATAGCCTGCTTCTGGAATTTGACGATGCTTGGCGCTATTCGGTCGGAGTGAATTACAAGCTGAGCGATGACTGGACCCTGAAAGGCGGATTGGCCTTGGATCAGACGCCCGTGAAAGGTGCGTCAAGCCGCTCAGTGCGACTGCCCGACAATGATCGCACCTGGATATCTTTTGGTGCCGGACTCAAACTTGCGCAGACCGGAAAATTGGAATTTGGCTATACGCACATTTTCATTGACGACGCGGATATCAATTTCACTCGCAGTCAGCAAGCGCCGGGCTTTACCGCGCCGACTGCCGCGCCAGGTACGGCATCGACAGTATCGGGATCGTACAAGGGATCAGTGGACGTTTTAAGCATTCAATACTCGTACAGTTTCTAGTTTGCGAATACGCGGCGGGCCGCTGTTGGCCCGCTGCTGTTTCCATCTCATGTCAGCGTTGCCTGTAGCCGAACGCCCGGCATAGGCGAATCAATGGCAGAAAAGTCTCCCTTTTTCGTTCGCAAAGTCGCAGTCCTCGGTGCCGGCGTCATGGGCGCGCAGATTGCGGCGCACCTGGTCAACTCGGGTGTCGAGGCGATTCTGTTCGAATTGCCGGCGAAGGAGGGTGATCCGAACGGCAACGTGCGCAAGGCCATCGACGGGCTGAAGAAACTCGAACCGAGTCCGCTTTCCACGACGGCGCGGGCAGACTTCATCCAGGCGGCGAATTACGACCATGACCTGGGGCTGCTGAAGGATTGCGACATCGTGATTGAGGCCATCTCCGAGCGCATGGACTGGAAGAAGGCCTTGTACGAGAAAGTTTCGCCGCATCTGGGCGAACACAGTATTTTTGCCAGCAATACTTCCGGGCTGTCGATCAACGCGCTGGCCGAGGCCATGCCGCCGCAACATCGCTCGCGTTTTTGTGGTGTGCATTTCTTCAATCCGCCGCGCTACATGCATCTGGTCGAGTTGATCGCCTGCCGGTCCACCGAGCCTGCGGTTCTCGATCAGCTTGAGAATTTCCTGGTAACCACGCTGGGCAAGGGTGTGATCCGCGCCAAGGACACCCCGAACTTCATCGCGAACCGGGTCGGCGTGTTTTCGATTCTGGCCACTTTTCATCACACCGTTGAGTTTGGCCTCGGTTTCGATGAAGTGGATGCCTTGACCGGGTCATTGATCGGCCGTCCGAAGAGCGCAACCTATCGCACGGCGGATGTCGTTGGACTCGACACCCTGGCGCACGTGGTCAACACCATGAAGGAGACGCTGCAGGATGATCCGTGGCACAGGTATTACGACGCGCCGGACTGGTTCAGGGGTTTGCTTGAGCGCAAAGCGTTCGGACAAAAGTCCGGCGCCGGCGTGTACCGCAAGCGGGGCAAGGAAATCCAGGTGCTCGATCTGCACAAGAAGGACTATCGACTTTCGGCGGGGGAGGCCGATGAATCGATAGTTGCCATTCTGAAGAACAAGAACGTCGCTGAGCGTTTCGCGCAACTGCGCGCCAGCGCGCACCCGCAAGCGCAGTTCATGTGGGCGGTATTTCGCGACATGCTGCACTACTGTGCGGTGCATCTTGAATCGATAGCGGACAATGCGCGCGACCTGGACCTGGCGATCCGCTGGGGTTTTGGCTGGGGTCAGGGTCCATTCGAGATCTGGCAGGCGGCCGGCTGGCAGCAGATGGCGCAGTGGATCGCGCAAGACATCTCCGCCGGCAAGACCATGTCCCCCACACCCTTGCCGGCCTGGGTAACCGAAGCCGCCCGCGATGGCGTGCACAAGCTGCAAGGCTCCTGGAGCGTGGCACAGCGCGGCTATCAGCCGCGTTCGCAGTTGCCGGTCTACCACCGCCAGCCGTTTCCCGAGCGCCTCATCAGCGAGACCGCGACGTATGGTACGACCGTGTTCGAGACCGACGCCGTGCGGCTATGGAGTACCGGTGACGATATCGGAATCGTCAGCTTCAAGTCCAAGATGCATTCCATCGGCGAGGACGTTCTCGACGGCATGATGCAGGCCATCGATGAGGCCGAGCGCGGCCTCAAGGGCCTCATCATCTGGCAGACCGAGCCGCCGTTCTCGGTCGGCGCGAATCTTTCCGGCGGTGGCGGGAAAAAGAGCGAACACAAGCCGACCGCCTTTGCATCCATGATGAAGAAATTCAAACGCGATGCCCAGTCGGTGGTTCTGAAAGCGGCGTTCAAGCTCAACGTTGCCGATGCGCTGATGGCCGGGCGCCTTGGGAAAGTCGAGCAGGTGGTCGAGCAGTTCCAGGCCACTTCTCAGGCACTGCGCTACTCGATGATCCCGACCATCGCGGCGGTGGACGGCATGGCGCTTGGCGGAGGATGCGAGTTCACCATGCATTGCGATCGCGCGGTTGCCTCGCTGGAGAGCTACATCGGGCTGGTTGAGGCCGGGGTCGGTCTGCTGCCGGCCGGCGGTGGTTGCAAGGAATTTGCCATGCGTGCAAACGCGGAGGCGAAAGGCGGCGATGCCTTTGCGTTTCTCAAGAATTATTTTCAGAATGTGGCCACGGCGCAGGTGGGCAAGAGCGCCGAGCATTCACGCGAACTGGGATTTCTGCGCGCGAGCGACCGCATTGTCATGCATCGGTTCGAGTTGCTCCATGTGGCCAAGGCGGAACTAAACGCCATGGCCGAGGCTGGCTACCGGCCGCCACTGCCCGCGCACAATATCCCGGCGGCGGGGCGTGGCGCAATTGCCACTTTCAAGATGGCCATGGCCAACATGCTTGCCGGGAGTCATATCTCCGAGCACGATTTCCTGATCGGCAGCAAGATTGCCTACGTACTGTGCGGCGGCGACGTCGAGCCCGGCACCTTGCTGACCGAAGATTGGTACCTCAATCTGGAGCGGCAGGCGTTCATGGAGCTGATTGCCACCGAAAAGACCCAGGCGAGAATCGAGCACATGTTGAAGACGGGCAAGCCGCTCAGAAACTGATTCGGAGATGGAACAATGAGCAAACAGGTTCAGGACGCCTACATCGTTGCCGCCACGCGCACGCCGGTGGGCAAGGCGCCGCGCGGCATGCTCAAACATGCCCGCCCGGATGACATGCTCGCACATGTATTGAGAAGCGCTCTGGCGCAGACGCCGGGTCTCGATCCCGCGACTATCGATGATGTGATCGTCGGTTGCGCGATGCCCGAAGCGGAGCAGGGCATGAATGTGGCGCGTATCGGCTTGTTGCTGGCCGGATTTCCGAACACGGTGTCAGGTCTGACGCTAAACCGGTTTTGTTCCTCGGGTTTGCAGGCGGTGGCAACCGCCGCGGATCGTATCCGCCTGGGCGAGGCCGAGGTGATGATCGGTGCGGGCACCGAAAGCATGAGCCTGATTCCGATGGGCGGGAACAAGATCGTCGGCAACGAGCGCTTTTTCGCCGGAGACGAAAATATCGGAATCGCCTACGGCATGGGCATCACCGCTGAAAAAGTGGCCGGACAATGGAAAGTGAGCCGGGAAGCGCAGGATGAATTCGCCACCGAATCACACCGGCGCGCGCTTTCTGCCATTGAGGCGGGTGAGTTCAAGCAGGAAATCTCGCCATATACTCTCGAAGAGCGCCTGCCGGATTTCGATCAGCACAAAGTTGTAACCCGCGGCAAAGTCCTGAGCACGGACGAGGGCCCGCGTGCGGGCACGACGCGCGAGGTGCTCGCCAAGCTGCGTCCGGCTTTTTCCGCCGGCGGGTCGGTGACGGCTGGCAACAGTTCGCAGACTTCTGATGGTGCGGGCGCGGTCATCCTCGCCAGCGAATCGGCGATCAAACGCTTCAATCTCCAGCCGCTGGGACGCTTTCTCGGTTTCGCAGTGGCCGGTGTGCCACCGGAGATCATGGGCATAGGCCCCAAATTCGCGATTCCGAAAGTTCTCAAGCAGGCCGGCCTGAAACTCGACGATCTTGACTGGATTGAATTGAACGAAGCCTTCGCCGCTCAGAGCCTGGCGGTAATTGGCGATCTGGGTCTCGATCGGACCAAGGTCAATCCCCTGGGAGGTGCGATCGCACTCGGCCATCCGCTGGGCGCCACCGGCGCCATCCGCACCGCGACGCTTCTGCATGGTATGCGCCGTCGCCGGCAAAAGTACGGCATGGTTACCATGTGCATCGGCACCGGTATGGGGGCGGCCGGCCTATTCGAGTCGTTGCGGTGAACGCGGGCACGGCCCCGCAACCGGCCGGCAGCGAGCACGGGGAATCACTGAGAACGTGGTTTCGGCGCCAGCGATTCAATCTATTTCCGGCGTTTTGGGGCACTGGCGCCAAGGTCGTTTTTATCGCCGAAGACTTGCGCACGATTCGCATCAAGCTGCCACTTAACTTTCGCACCAAGAATGTCTATGGCACCTTGTTCGGCGGCGCCATGTATGCGGCGACCGATCCGTTGTATGCGATCCTGATCAAGGTGGGACTGGGGCCAGGCTATGTCGTCTGGGACACGGCGGGCGCCATTCGTTATCGGAAACCTGGCCGCTCGACCCTTTACGCGCAATGCAGCATCAGCGAGGCTGAGCTGGCCTCAATCAAAGATCGTCTGGATCACGAATCCTCGGTTGATCTGGATTACGAGATCGAGTTGAGCGACGCCCACGTTGCGGTGCATGCCGTGGTGCAAAAGACCGTCTATGTGGCGAGGAAAGACAATTATCAACTGAAGCTGCAACGGGACACCGTCTAAAGTTCGTAGCAGACTTTTGATCCGATATGCTCCGGTAGAATACTCAATACCCAACGAGGAGGAATCAAGTATGCAAGCGAGAACTGTCGTGTTCGCGACAATGATGGCAATTTTGACCGGCGGTGCACTGGCGGACACCTCCAGCCCAGTCGGCGTGTGGAAGACCATTGACGACAAGACCAAGAAGGAACGTTCCATTGTTCGCATTACCGAAGTCAATGGCGAATTCAAAGGTGTCGTGGAGAAAGTCTTCGATCAACCCGGCGACGACCCGGCACACCTGTGCAAGGACTGCAAAGATGAACGCAAGGACAAACCGATTGTCGGCATGACCATACTGTGGGGCCTGAAGAAGGACGGCGGCACCTGGGCCGGCGGCGAAATTCTCGACCCCAAGAACGGCAAGATCTATCGCTGCAAGATGACGTTGGGCGAAGATGGCAAGACCCTGAACGTCCGCGGCTTCATTGGAATTTCCCTGATCGGCCGCTCGCAGGTCTGGTACCGGGAACAATAGCGACCGCAAAGGCGAGGGGTTTCTCCCTCGCCTCTGGCTCCAAGTCGCTCGTCCGTGCGTTACATGTTCGGATAGTTGGGCCCGCCGCCGCCTTCGGGTGCGATCCAGACAATGTTCTGGGTCGGGTCTTTGATGTCGCAGGTCTTGCAGTGCACGCAGTTCTGCGCATTGATCTGCAAGCGCGGGCCTGAGGTTTCATTCACGATCTCATACACCCCGGCCGGGCAGTAGCGCTGCTCGGGCGCATCGTAGAGCGCGAGATTGACCGAGACCGGTACCGCCGCATCCTTGAGTGTCAGGTGCACCGGCTGGTCTTCGCTGTGGTTGGTATTAGATATGAACACCGAGGCGAGCCGGTCGAAGGACACAATCCCGTCCGGTTTCGGATACGTGATCGGCCCGACCTCGGTTTTTTTCTTCAGGGTTTGGTGATCGGCGTGGGCGTGATGCAGCGTCCAAGGCGCCTTCCCTCCGAAGACGATCTGGTCGATGCCGACCATGGTCGTGCCGGTATAGAGGCCCTTCGACATCCACGGCTTGAAGTTGCGCGCCCGATGTAACTCTTCATGCAGCCAGCTCGAGCGGAACAACTCGGGGTAAGCGCTGAGTTCGTCCCCGCTGCGCCCGGCCAGCAAGGCGTCAATCGTGGCTTGCGCTGCAAGCATGCCGGACTTGATGGCAGCATGACTGCCCTTGATGCGTGAGGCGTTCAGAAAACCGGCGTCGTCGCCGATCAGCCCGCCACCCGGAAACACCAGCTTGGGCAGCGACTGCAGGCCGCCGGCAGCGATCGCACGCGCACCGTAAGCGATGCGTTTGCCGCCCTGCAGAAAGGGACGGATGGCAGCATGCGTTTTGTAGCGCTGAAATTCCTCATAAGGATTCAGGTAAGGATTGGTATAGCCTAACCCGACGACAAAGCCGATGCTCACCAGATTGTCTTCCATGTGATAGAGGAATGAGCCGCCATAGTTCTCGCTGTCGAGCGGCCAGCCCGCAGTGTGGATGACCAGCCCGCTTTGGTGCTTTTCCGGCACGATCGCCCAGAGCTCTTTGAGCCCGATGCCGTAAACCTGCGGATCGCGGTCTGCATCAAGCCGGTACTTTTCGCGCAACTGCCGGCCCAGTTGACCACGGCAACCTTCCGCGAAAAAAGTGTACCTGGCGTGCAGCTCCATGCCTGGTTGGTAATTCGGGCCCGGTTCGCCGTCCTTGCCGACACCCAGGTCGCCGGTAGCGACTCCGGTGACAGCGCCGTGATCGTTGAAGAGCACCTGCGCGGCTGCGAATCCCGGAAATATTTCAACGCCCAGTGCTTCAGCCTGTTGCGCGAGCCACCGGCACACGTTGCCCAGACTCACCACGTAATTGCCGTGATTACGAAAGCACGCGGGCAGCAGGAAGTTTGGCACCTTGAAGGAGCCGCGTTCCCGCAAGAACAAAAAACGATCCTCGGTCACCGGGGCATTCAGCGGTGCTTCCATGGCCTGCCAGTCCGGGAAAAGTTCCGCCAGCGCGCGCGGGTCCATCACCGCGCCGGACAGAATATGCGCGCCGACTTCGGAGCCTTTTTCCAGCACGCACACCGATACGTCTTTGCCGCGCCCGGCGGCAAGCTGCTTGACGTGGATTGCGCAGGCCAAACCCGCCGGCCCGGCGCCAACGACGACCACGTCATATTCCATCGATTCGCGTTCTGCCAAAGCACTCTCCCGGTTGTCGAGTCGCGCGACGCCCTCTGTTAACATCGCGCACGGTCATGGATGATAAACGCTTTCGCGCATGGACGAAAATTTGTAACGAGGTATTTGATGATGAAAAAAGAAGAAGGCAGACTGGTACGTGTGGATCGCGTGCCGATGCGCTGGGGGGAGATGGACGCTCTGGGGCACATGAACAATGTGGCCTATTTCCGCTATTTCGAGCAGGCCAGAATTTCCTGGTTCGATGCGCTGGGTGTCGATTACCGGCCGGGATCGGAGGGGCCGATCCTCGGTACGCTGAGTTGTAAATATGTGAAGTCCGCCGTGTATCCGCTGGATATCGAAGTCACCACGTATATCGGCAAACCCGGCCGCAGCAGTTTCGCGATGTTCCATGAAATGTACCGGGCCGGCGATCCGGCGACGCTTTACGCCGAAGCGCATGCCGTGATGGTGTGGATCGATATCGCCCAGGGCAAATCACGTCCGCTACCAGACTGGATGCGCCTGGAACTGGAAACTAGCAGTTGAGTAGTGTGCCGGAAACTCCGCGGCTGTCGGGGCCCATCAGATAAAGGTAAGACGGCATCAGGGTTTCCGGTTGGCGCTGCGACGCGGCGACTTCGCCGGGATGGGTTTTCGCGCGTGCAGGTGAGGCAACCGGGCCCGGAACCAGGGCGTTGGCCCGTAAATCAGGGTTGGTCTTCCACTCCGCTGCCTGAATTTTCATCAACGCTTCCACGCCTGATTTGGCTACTGCATAGCCACCCCAGAACGCCGCCGGCGGCTGGCTGTGGCTCTCAAGGGTGAAGATCACCGATGCATCTGTCGATCTCTGCAACAGTCTTGCGCAAGCCTGTGTCAGGGCGAAGGGTGCCACCAGATTGACGCGTAACAGGCGGCTCCATTCTTCGGCGCTTTGCTGTTCCAGGGGTGCAAGTTTTTCGAAGTGCGCGGCGTTGTGCAAGATGCCATCGAGACGCCCGAGCTGCGTTTCGATGGCATTGGCCACTGCATCGTAGTCGCGCGTCGTGGCTTTGTCGAAATCGAGCGGAATGGCTGCCGGTACCGGAAAACCCTGGTTCTCAATTTCGTCGTAAATGTTTTCCAGCGCGGTTATATCGCGCCCGTGCAGGATCACCGTTGCACCATGCGCGGCAAAGGTAAGCGCGGCAACGCGGCCGATGCCCCGGCTGGCGCCAGTGACCAGAATGATGCGGTCTTTGAGTAAGTCCGCAGACGGACGATAATTTTTACGGGTCTTCACGGAATCGAGTGGGTAAACTGAGGGGATAAACATGGCCGGAAGTCGCATGGATATTGGCTTTCAGGCATATCGGGAGAGCCTCGAAATTGGCATCATGTTTGGATGGCCAATTCAGCGAAGCGAAGGCGGC
>JANLTJ010000063.1:0-2564 GCA_031362885.1 Betaproteobacteria bacterium | reverse complement strand
GGTAAACATCGGCACCGGCGTCCCTTCCTCGGCGGGTTTGAAAACCACTCTGACCCGGGCGCCGATCCTGAGCATGGCGGGGTCACAATCGACGAGATTGGTCATCATCGAAACGCCTTCATCGAGCGTGACATAGGCAATCGTGTAAGGCACCGGCACTCCGCGGTGCAGGGTGCTGTAGGTATAAATGACGCCGCCGCCTTTCGCGGGTATCCATTCCGTGCGGTCGGAAAAACAATGCGGACACAGAACCCGCGGATAAAAGTGATGGGCGCCGCATTCATGGCATTTGCCCACCAGCAGAATGCCCTTTCTGGCGGCATCGTAGAAGCGGGCGCTTTCCGGATTGATCATCGGCGCCGGAATGATTCGCTCTGGAGTCGTTGTCATCGTGATGTCCTATTCGCGTTCCATGATCAGGGTGGCGCTGGCGTGGCGCGTCCCCAGTTGTCCGCCGGTCCCCTGTGCCAGGGCCAGGCGGCAGTTAGGCACCTGGACTTTGGGATGGGCTTCGCCGCGCAACTGGCGCACCGCTTCAATCACCTTGGTCATGCCGCCGCGGTTGGCAGGGTGGTTGTTGCACAGGCCGCCGCCGTCGGTATTAAAAGGCAGCTTGCCGCTGCCGGAAATCAGGTTGCCGTCGGCGACGAACTTGCCACCGTCGCCCTTTTTGCAAAACCCCAGGTCTTCGAGCTGCATCAACACGGTGATGGTGAAACTGTCGTAGATCGAGGCGTATTGGATGTCGGCCGGTTTGACACCGGCTTCGGCAAACGCGGCCGGGCCAGACCACGCGGCGCCCGAGGTGGTGAGGTCGAGCTTGCCGCCGTTTTGCCCCTTCGGTGATTCGCCGGTGCCGAGAATTTTAACCATGGGGCGATTGAGCCTCTTCGCAATTTCCGGGCGCGCCACGATGACGGCGCCGCCGCCGTCAGTGACCACGCAGCAGTCAAGCCGGTGCAACGGGTCGGCAATCATTGGCGAAGCGAGGACTTCTTCGACCGTGACCACTTCGCGCAGCATCGCGTGTTCGTTGTAGCGGGCGTGATGTGACGCAGCCACTTTGATCCACGCCAGTTGCTCGCTGGTGGTGCCGAATTCATGCATATGGCGCATGGCCACCATGCCATAGCCGTTGGCGGTGGCCATGCCGTAGGGAAATTCGTAGCCCGCATCGGGAGCGGCAGCACCGTAATTGCGCGGCTGGGTGCCGGAAGAGCCTTCGGAGCGCGGCCGGCCTGCCAGAGTAATCAGCGCGACATTGCACTTGCCCAGTGCAATGGCTTGCGCCGCGTGGGCAACGTGCACAAGATAAGAAGAGCCGCCGGTGTCGGTGGAATCGATGTGACGAACCTTCAGGCCCATGTAGTCGACCATCGACAGAGGCCCGAGTCCTGGCGCATCGCCGGCGCAGAAATAACCGTCGATGTCGTTCTTGCCGAGGCCGCAGTCGAGCAGTGCGCCGCGCGCTGATTCCGCATGCAGTTGCGCGACCGACTTGTCCGGCGCCTTGCGCGTCGGGTGCTCGTAGGCGCCGACGATGCAAGCCTTGCCCTTGATGGTCATCGAGTGGTCAACCGGGTAATCAATTCAGGTTGAACTATAGCAACAGAGAGGCGTTCTCCGCACAACAAGTACTCGCCTGTGCAAGAATCGGACGCCAACCCTAAAGAATAAGAGCCAGACGTTTAATTCACGAAAGGAAACGCGATGAGCACGTTGCTGGAAGGCAAGGTCGTGGTGGTTACGGGCGCGGGCGGCGGCATTGGGCGCGAATTCGCTCTGGCAATGGCGGCCAACGGCGCGAAAGTCGTGGTCAACGACATCGGCACTTCAGTGCGCGGCGACGGCAAGGATGCCGGCCCCGCTCAAAAAGTAGCGGACGAAATCAAGTCAGCCGGTGGCGGCGCCGTGGCCAGCACCGACAGCGTGGCCGATTGGGATGCGGCGAATCGGATCATCGAGATGGCGATGGACACTTATGGCCGGATCGATTGCGTGATCAACAATGCCGGCATATTGCGTGACCGTTTCTTTTTCAACATGAGCATGGAAGAGTGGAAGGCGGTGATCGATGTTCACCTGAACGGATCGTTTTACGTCGCGCGCGCGGCGGCGCCGCATTTCAGAAGCGCGAACCACGGCTGCTACATTCACATGACCTCGACCTCCGGTCTTATCGGCAATCTGGGCCAGGCTAACTATGCGGCGGCGAAACTGGGCGTGGTCGCGCTCTCCAAATCGATTGCGATGGACATGGCCCGGTACAAGGTGCGTTCGAACTGCATCGCGCCTTTTGCCTGGAGCCGCATGATCGGCGCCATCCCCACGGAGACGGAGGAACAGAAAGCGCGGGTCGAAAAACTGAAGCGGATGGAAACGTCCAAAATTGCGCCGCTGGCCGTGTATCTGGCGAGTGACGCGGCAGCGGACGTGAGCGGGCAAATCTTCGGCGTGCGCGCCAACGAGATTTTTCTGTTCAACCAGAACCGCCCGCTGCGTTCGGTACATCGCTCCGAAGGCTGGACGCCGGAGACCATCGGCAATCACGCGATGCCGGCGCT
>JANLTJ010000035.1:0-41111 GCA_031362885.1 Betaproteobacteria bacterium | reverse complement strand
GCCCCTTGCAGCAGCATCGAGTCGATGCCCATGGCAAACAAACGGAAGCCCTTGTCCCAGTATTCGCGGCTCCAGTTATCGTCCCCGGTCATGCAGGCCAGAACCTTGCCGTGCTTTTTCGCTGCGGCGGTCATTTTCTTGATCGCAGCGACATATTTTGGGTGATCGAACTGCGCCGGGATGCCCAGAAAATTCGTCAGGTCGAAGTGGCCCAGCCAGAGCACATCAACACCGGGAACCGCCGCGATCTTGTCCACGTTCTCGATACCCTCGGCGGTTTCGATCAGGCACATGACCAGCGTGCGTTGGTTGGCGATCCTGATCTTTTCAGCGACGCTGCCGCCAACATAGTCGTCCGAAGCGAATCCGAACGCGGCGCCGCGCCGTCCTGCCGGCGGGTAGCGGGTACACGAAACGATGTGCCGCGCCTCTTCCGCCGAACCCACCATCGGCGCCATGATACCCATGACGCCGAGATCCAGCGCACGCGAAATATAGTGATACTGATTGGCTGGCACGCGCGCCATCGGCACCAGATCGAGCCCGCGGCACAGCGCCGCCTGCTCCTTGAGCGTTTCGTAGCTGGTACCGGCGTGCTCCATGTCGATGAGCAGGAATTCCGCGCCGCAGGACCTCACGATCTGCGGTAACCCGGGAACCAGGAACTCCCAGCCGAAACTTCCGAATACCGGCTGGCCGTTAAGCAGCTTTTCCTTGACGGGATTGGTGCGCATGGCTATTGCCTTTCCAGAAAAGTTCGTCTCGCGTGTTGCCCGTCGCCACCGTTCAGGCGTGAAACTTTCCCACCCATGCGGGATGCTTCAACGCATCGGTATTGACGATCAGGTGCGGTTTGCGGCCATGCGCGAGATCCACCGCCGCCTTGAACGCGCTCTGACCGAGCAGGCTCATGCATTCGTCGGTGTGGCAGATGGCGTGTGGCGCGAGGATCACGTTATCCATTTTCAACAGCGGATTGTCGGGCGCAACCGGCTCTTGCTCGAACACATCGATGGCGGCACCGGCGATGCGATTGTTTTTCAGCGCGTCAATGAGCGCCGTTTCCACCACGACCGGGCCGCGCGCAGTGTTGATGAAGTAGGCACCGGACTTCATCAACGCAAACTCGCGCGCGCCGATCAAGCCCCTGGTTTTTTCATCGAGCAGCGTGTTGACCGAGACATAGTCGGACTGGCGCAACAGCGTATCCTTGTCGACCATCGCCACACCGAGCGATGTCACGGCGGATTGCGGCACATTCGGGTCGCAACCCAGCAACTTCATGCCGAAAGGTTGCGCGAGCCGGAAGATCTCCTTGCCGATATTGCCCACCCCGATGACGCCCAGCGTGCGCCCCATCAGACCGCCGCCCAGATAATTGCCCTTCTCCGCCCAGCGACCTTCGCGCGTGAGCCTGTCCTTCAGAAACATCCGATGTGCCAGTGCGAGCACGAAGCCGATTACGCTCGCCGCCACCGGCCGGCGTACTCCGTCGGGCGAGATGGTGAGCAGCACGCCTTGCTCGGTGCAGGCGGGCACATCGACCGAGTCGTACCCCACGCCAAAACGCGCAATCAATCTGGTCTTGCGATTCGCGCCAGAGAGCGTCTTGCGCGTGATTTTCGCCGACATCAGGCAGATCGCGTCGTAGGTCGCGGCATATTCCGGCGGCACTTCCGGATCTTTCTCCGGCAGGAATTCCCATTCCACCGCCGGATCGTCCAGCACCTTAAACGCCTCTTCACCAAAGATCGTGCCCGTGGCGGTTATCGCATCGCGCGAAATGCCAATCTTGAATTTAGCCATTGCGGTTCCTCTCGTCGCCAGCCACTGATCCCTGCCTCACATCGCCACCGAAAATGCGCCATCCACCGACAGGATATGCCCGTTTACGTAGGACGCTTCATCGGAGGCGAGAAACACCGCGACCGGACCTATTTCATCCAACCGGCCCCAGCGCCCCGCCGGAGTGCGCCTGCACACCCAGTCGTTGAATTCCTTGTTCTCGATCAGCGCGGTATTCATCTCGGTGGCGAAATAACCGGGCGCAATCGCATTCGCGGTCACGTTATGCGGAGCGAGTTCCATGGCAAGTTCGCGCGTGAGGGCATGCACCGCGCCCTTGCTGGCGATATAGGCGGAAATGGTCGGGCGGGCGAGTATGGCGCTCATGGAACCGGTCATGATGATGCGCCCGCGCCGGGCCGGAATCATGACTTTGGCAGCTTCCTTGGCGAGCGCCCACACCGCGGTGAGGTTCGTCGCAATGACGCGCTCGAAATCCACCGCTTCAAATTCGGTGATCGGTTTGCGATGCTGGATGCCGGCGTTGGCTATCAGGATATCGAAGCGACCATGCTTCTTGACCGCACCCTGGACACAGGCACCGCCGGCTGCGTGGTCGGTGACATCAAACGCTGCCGCTTCGCCTTTGAGGCCTTTCGCCGCCAGTTCCTTGACGCGTTCTTTCAGTGCGGCGGCATCGCGCGCGTTCAGGATCACGTGCGCGCCCGCCGTCGCCAGCGACTGCGCCATCGCCCAGCCCAAACCGCGCGAAGCGCCGGTTACCAGCGCCACCTTTCCCGACAGACTGAACATTTTTCCTCCTCGCAAGATATTGGGGCTTGTTGTTCTCGCCCTTCTTCCCTCGCCCCCGGCACCTGCACTCAAGGCATGTATTGCCCGCCGTTGACTTCCAGTATCTGGCCGGTCATGTAGCCGCTCATTTGCTCGGAGGCGAGAAACAGAAACGCCCCGGCGCATTCATCGGCCTCTCCAATACGGTTCATCGGAATGGTTGCTTTAAAACTCTCCAGCATCTGTGGCGTGGAGTAGCGGTCATGGAATGGCGTGGTAATGACTCCGGGGGCCACGGCATTGACGCGGATCTTGTCCTTGACCAGTTCCTTGGCCAGCCCGCGGGTAATGGTGCTGACAAAACCTTTTGATCCGGCATAGAGCGACGCGCCCGGCCCGCCGCCGTGGCGCGCCGCCACCGAGGTGACATTGATGATCGCGCCGCCTGCGCCCTGTTTGCGCATGTGCTGCGCGGCGGCGCCGGTGCAGATCAGGGTGGAGCGCACGTTGAGGTTGAGAACCTGATCGAACAATTGGTCGGTAATGGCTTCAACCGGCACGCGCTGCACCAGCCCGCCGGCATTGTTGATCAGCACGTCGATGCGCCCGAAAGCGGCAACGGTCTGGTCAACAATCCTTTTGCACACTGAGGAGTCGGTGACATCGCCTGCGACCAGCACGGCTTTGCCACCGGCTTTTTCCACCGCTGCCGCGACTTTCTCGGCTTCCGATTTACTGCGGTTGTAATGCACCGCCACTTTTGCGCCGTTTTGTCCGAAGGCCAGCGCCGCCGCGGCGCCGATGCCGGTGCTGGCGCCGGTAATCAGCACAACTTTGTTTTTCAGGTCTTCGATCATATTCCCTCCCGAGACCAAGCCGTAGCGCGGGCGAAGCGAGAACGAATCGATGCGAGGATCCTCATATTCGTGCCCGCCTCTCGTCCCGCTTTCCTCGCCCCTGGTTTCAAGGCATCAACACGGTTGAACCCGTGGTCTTGCGGTTTTCGAGGTCGCGGTGCGCCTGCTGGGCATCGGCCAGTTTGTAGGTCTGATTGATTTCGATCTTGACCTTGCCGGACTTCACAACCGCGAACAAATCCCTGGCACCGGCTTCCAGATCTTCCCGCGTCCCGGTGTAAGTCATCAGCGTCGGCCGCGTCACATACAGCGAACCTTTTCCCGCCAGGATGTTGAGGTCGAAGGCGGACACCGGACCGGAGCCATTGCCGAACACCGCGAGCAATCCGCGCGGCTTCAGGCAGTCGAGCGAACCGGCGAAGGTGTCCTTGCCCACGGAATCGAATACCACCGGCACTTTCGCCCCGCCGGTGATTTCCTTCACGCGCTCGACGAAGTTCTCGCGCGTGTAGACGATGGTGTGATGGCAACCATGCGCCTTGGCGATTTTCGCCTTCTCATCCGAACCCACGGTGCCGATGACCGTCACGCCGAGGGCATTGAGCCACTGACACGCGATCAGACCGACCCCGCCGGCGGCGGCATGGAACAGCACGGTCTCGCCTTTCTGTACCTGGTAGACGCGGCGGATCAGATACTGCACGGTCAAACCCTTCAACATCATGGCGGCGGCTTCCTTGTCGGAAACGCCGGCCGGCACTTTGACCAGTTTCTCTGCGCCCATCACGCGCGCTTCAGAATAAGCCCCGGGCGTACCGCCGGCATAAGCAACCCGGTCGCCCGCCTTGACATGGGTCACGCCCTTGCCAACAGCCTCGACCACGCCCGCGCCCTCCAGGCCGACACCGCTCGGCAACGGCAGGGGATAAAGTCCGGAGCGATGATAGGTATCGATAAAATTCAATCCAATCGCGGTATGCCGGACCCGCGCCTGGCCATCGCCCGGATCGCCGACCGTGACGTCTTCATAAACCAATACGTCGGGACCGCCTGTTTTGTGGAACCGCACTGCCTTGGTCATTGTTTTCTCCTCAATAAGTTTTTTTTGGTATGTATGAGCGGGATCGGAAGCCTGTCGCACCCGCATTCCCACGCGACGCATATGAATTGTAGCAGCCATAACCACGACGGCAGGTTTCAGCGGTTGTTCTCGCATTCCGCTCTTTAAGTCTTTGCTTTGGTTTCCCCTGGCGACCTTTGCGGCCCTGGCGGAGTAAGGACTTTGACGTTACGTGATTTCCCGCCGCCTGCGCAGCCAGGCGAACAGCGCCGGGGATAGCCACACAGCCACCGTGAGCGCCCCCAAAACACCGGCAATCGGGCGCTCGAAAAACGCGAGCAGATTCCCGTCCGCCTTGATCATCGAAGTGACGAAGTTTTCCTCCAGCATGCGCCCGAGCACCGCCCCGAGAATCACCGGCGCAACCGGAAAGCCGTTCTCTTCCATGAAGAAAGCCAGCAAGCCAAACGCGAGCATGATGCCGATGTCGAATGCGGAATTGTTGATGGCGTAGGCCCCGACGGTGCAGAACAGCAGAATCACCGGCATCAGCACCGCACGCGGCACTTTGAGCACCTGCTTGTAACTCTTGATCGCCAGCACACCCAGCGGCAGCATCAACAGGTTGGCGAGGAAAAAAACGATGAACACCGCGTAAATGTTTTCCGGGTTGTTGATGAATATGGTCGGCCCGGGATTCATGTTCTTCAGATACAGCACGCCGATGGCAATTGCCGTGATGGAGTCGCCGGGAATGCCGAACACCAGCGCCGGAATCCACGCGCCGGAAAGCGCGCTGTTGTTCGCCGCGCCGCTTTCGATCACGCCCTCGACATGGCCGGTGCCGAACTTCTCCGGCTGTTTGGAGAATTTCTTCGACATGGCATACGACATCCAGGCCGCGATGTCGGCGCCCGCGCCGGGCAGCGCGCCGATCAGCGTACCGAGCACGCTGCCGCGCAGCGTCTGCTTCGGATACTGGCGCACCAGCGCCCACTGGCCCTTGAAAATGCCACGGAATTTCTCCTGCGCCAGGTGCAGTGGCCGCTCGATTGAGGTCACATAGCGCAGCACTTCGGACACCGCAAACAAGCCCACCATCATCGGGATCAAGGTGATGCCACCAATCAGATTCGGCTCATCGAAGGTAAAGCGCGGATAGGCGGCCGGATTTTCCATGCCCACGGTGGCGATCAGCAAGCCGATCAACAGCGACACGAAGGCTTTGAGCACGTTTTTCGAGGCAATGAATATCGCGCAGGTCAGTCCCAGCAGCACCAGCCAGAAATACTCAAAGGAGCTGAAGTTCAAGGCCACCTCGGCCAGCATCGGCGCCGCCGTCACCAGAACGATGGTGCCGAACAAGCCGCCAATCACCGAGAACACCAGCCCCGCGCCCAACACCAGCTCGGCCTGCCCCTTGCGCGTCATGGCATAGGCTTCGTCGCAATAAGCAGCGGACGCCGGCGTGCCGGGAATGCGCAGCAACGCGCCGGGAATATCGCCGGCAAAAATCGCCATCGCGCTCGCCGTGACGATGGCGGCGACCGCCGGCACCGCGGGCATGAAGAAAGTCACCGGCACCAGCAGCGCAGTGGCCATGGTGGCAGTCAATCCGGGAATGGCGCCGACAAACAGGCCGTACAGCGCCGAAGCCAGAATCACCAGCAGCACATAAGGATCGAACACCAGCCCGAAGGCCTGAATCAGCGCATCCATGTCGCTACCAGGCCCAATCCTGGAGCAGGCCCCAAGGCAAGGGGACGCCGAGACCGTGATAGAAAATTGTATGAATGAGCAGCGAAACGCCGAGTGCGATCAGCGGCACCGCCCAGGCGCGCACGCGCAGAACCACGAGCAGCGCGCCGAGAAGAATCGGCGCGCTGATAAAAAAACCAAGTCTCTCGACGAACAGGCAATAAGCAAGAAGACCACTGGCGACGAGCGCGAATCCGGTGACCAGTCGCGGGGTGTAAATCCAGTCCGGAAGTTCGATTGCGGGCACGATCTCGCCGCGACGCAGCGACTGAAGCAACATGATGAGCCCGCACGCCGCGAATCCAGCCGCGATCATCTGTGGAAACAAGGCCGGCCCGACCGGGTCGCCCGGCATCGACGGGAAGCGCAGTGCGATCCAAAAGACTGCGCTGGCAAGAACGATCAGCCCGGCGCCGGTGAGGGGGTCGTTGAGTTTCATTTAAGGCAGGGGCGAGGGGCGGGGGACGAAACTTTCCTCCCCCCTTCCGGGGGGAAGGGCCGGGGATGAAGGGGGCAGTTGTGACAACGCAAAAAATTTCTTCCGATGACACGGGCCAAGCCCTGGCCCCTCGTCCCTGCCCTACCGCACCATCCCAAATTTTTTCATCAGCACGCCGACTTCAGCGTCAGTTTTCGCCATCATCGCGGCGAATTCTGCGGGCGGAAGATAACGGGTACCGAAGCCGCGGTTGTCCATGAAGTCTTTGTACTCCAGGCTGTCGTAGGCCTTCTTGACGGCCGCGATCAGGCGCTCCTCGACCGCTTTCGGCAGATTTTTCGGTGCGGCGATCCCGCGCCATACACCGCTCAGCCATTTGCTGCCCGCTGCTGTTTTGAGGGTCGGCACTTTGGGAAACAGCCGCGAGGGCGCTGCGTCCATGATGGCGAGGCTGCGTACCTTGCCGGCCTCGATCAGCGCGCGCGCTTCCGGATGCGAGCCGCTGACGATTTCCACGCCACCCGCAACCAGTTCCTGCAAACCAGCGGCGTTGCTCACGCTTGGCACCCAGGGCACCGAGGCTGGTTCGATTTTCAGATCGTCCAGCATGCCGTAGAGCGACAAATGCCAGGAACCACCGCGGGCGGTACCCGAGGCCTTGAACTTGCCGGGATTCTTGCGGATCGCGTCGAGCAGCTCCGGCAAACCGTTGTAGGACGAGGCAGCGCTGACCTGGATCGCCGCTGGATCGACGTTGATGAGTCCAATCGGCGTGAAGCTCGCGCCATTGATCTGCGTCAATCCCTGGTGATGCATTTGCGTAATCTCGAAGGTAATCAGGCCGATGGTGTAACCATCGGGCGCGGCGCTGGCGATCGACTGATGCCCAACCACGCCGCTGCCGCCGGTGCGATTGACCACGTTTACCGGTTTGCCGAAATCTTTTTCCAGCAGCGACGCAAGCATGCGCGCCACCGCGTCCGTGCCGCCGCCCGCGCCCCAGGGCACGATGAGCGTCAGCGGCCGCGAGGGATATTCAGCGGCGGGAAGCACATGCGCAGCAAGCGCAAGCGCCCCGGCAACGATGGCCGATAGAATTTTTTTCATGCTGGTCATCCAAAAATTCCAATGTGTGATTTCCGTAAAGCCCGAACGAGCTTCATCGGGTACAGCGCCTCTGCGGAAAGTCGCTGGATAGAGGTCTGTCAACCAGCCCGCACCAACCTGAGATCCGCATCGCGCCGGGCCACGAGGCGGATGAATCCACGGATCTGCGGGTAAATTGTTTCGCGGAATTTGCGCCCGCTGAAAATACCGTAATGACCGAGGCCCTCGGCGAGCAGATGCCTGCGCTTTTCCGAAGGAATGTTCCGGCACAGCGTATGCGCGGCTTCGGTCTGGCCGTTGCCGGAAATGTCGTCGAACTCGCCTTCGATGGTAAACAAGGCGGTGCGGCGAATCGCTTCCGGGCGCACCAGATCGCCGCGTACCGACCATTTTCCTTTCGGCAACTGGAATTCCTGGAACACAACTTTCACGGTATCGAGGTAATACTCGGCGGGCATGTCGAGCACCGCGTTGTATTCGTCGTAAAACTTGCGATGTCCCTCGGCGCTTTCGCCATCGCCGCGGATCAGGTGGTTGTAGAATTTTTTATGTGCGTCCAGGTGGCGATCGGGATTCATCGCCAGAAAACTTGCGTGCTGCAGGAAGCCCGGGTAAACCCTGCGCATGAAACCCGGATAGTTGCCCGGCACGCGCATGATGACGCGGTCGGAAAACCAGGAGTGCGGGCGCCCGGAGGCGAAATCATTCACCGAGGTTGGATTGCGGCGCGTGTCGATCGGGCCGCCCATCATGATCATCGCTTTCGGTACGGCGGAATCGTTATCGGCGGCCATGAGTGAAACCGCCGCCAGCACCGGCACCGTCGGCTGGCAGACCGACATGACATTGAGTTCGGGTGACAGGAAACGGATGAATTCGCGGATGTAATCGACATAATCGTCGAGATGGAACCCGCCGTGGGCAAGCGGCACCATCTTGGCGTCCGCCCAGTCGGTGACCCAGACGTCATGGTCGACCAACACGGTACGCACGGTATCGCGCAGCAAAGTGGCGTAGTGGCCGGATAGCGGCGCGACAATCAATAGCTTCGGCTGTTCGACTTGCACTTCTTTGCGAAAATGCAACAACTGGCAAAACGGCTTGTCGATCACGACTTCGCACGTGACGGCGGCACGCTCGCCGTTGACCAGGGCTTCAGTAATGCCCCATTCGGGCTTTGGATAACGGCGCATCAGGCGCATGAACATTTCGCTGTTGGCGGCGAATGTGCGCGATAGCGGGGAGTAAGAGAGCGGACTCATCGGACTCGTAAACAGGTGCCGGGCCGTGTCGGCCCATGAAACAACCGGAGCCATTACCGTTTTCTGAAATTCGTGCAACTGATAGATCATCGTGCCTCGCTTCTGAAAAATCTTTCAATACAGCATGCTGCCTGAATGGTGCAACGCCAGAGTAACCGTACTTGGCGGACTGTAAAGACTCTGTCACAGAGCGTCAAGGAAACGTTACAAGCTGTTATAACGGCCCGAGCGGAGATTCCTGCATGGCGGCTGCTTGTTCCCTCAATTGCAGAATCTGGTCCTGCCAGTATTTCGTGGTATTGAACCAGGGAAACGCAACCGGAAAAGCCGGATCATCCCAGCGCCGCGCAATCCACGCTGAATAGTGAATCATACGCAAGGTGCGCAGCGCTTCGATAAGTCCGATTTCGCGCCGGTCGAATTCAGCAAAATCCTCGTAGCCGGCCAGTACGTCGGAGAGCTGCCGCGTCATTGCCGCGCGCTCGCCCGATAAGAGCATCCACAAATCCTGCACCGCAGGGCCGCCGCGCGCATCGTCGAAGTCGACGAAATGCGGGCCCTCCGGCGTCCACAACACATTGCCGGGATGGCAATCGCCGTGCAAGCGCAACTGCCGCGCCGGGCCGCAGCGCTGAAAACATTCTTCCACGCCGTCGAGCGCCTGATCGATCACGCTGGCATAAGAGTCGTACAGATCGCCGGGAATCCAGTCGCCGTCGAGCAGCCAATCGCGCGGTTCAATGCCGAAGCTCGCCACATCAAATGCCGGACGATGCACGAAAGGCTTTATCGCACCGACGGCATGAATGCGGCCAATGAATCGGCCCAGCCATTCCAGCGTATCGGGATCGTCCAGCTCCGGCGCACGCCCGCCGCGACGCGGATACACGGCGAAACGAAATCCCGCGAAGGCATGCAGCGTGGACGCGCCAATGACCAGCGCGGGTACCGCCGGAATTTCGCGCGCCGCCAGCTCCGCGGTAAAGGCATGCTCTTCCAGTATTTGTGCGTCATTCCAGCGCCCGGGCCGGTAGAACTTGGCGATGACCGGCTGGTCATCCTCGATACCGGCTTGATACACGCGATTCTCGTAACTGTTCAGTCCGAGCAGGCGTCCATCGGTGTGCAATCCGGTGGAATCGAGCGCGTTCAATATCACATCGGGCGTCAACCCGGCATACGGCGGCGTGGTTTCAATCATAGCGCGACAATACGCGAAAATCTCACCGCCCAAGTAATGACAACTCTATCGGGTCTGTTGCGGCGTGTTTCATAACAGGGTGACGCAGGCAGTCGCTTTCGCTACAGTGGCAGCCCGCGCGAGCTCATCTAGGGAGATACCTTTGAAATCCATTGCCCGTGTATTGCTGCCTGCCGCCATTCTCGCTGGCGTCTTATCTCACCACGCACTGGCGCAGGAAAGCGGTGTCATGGCCAGTATCCCCGCGCTGATCACCGAGCACATCAGCATCGCTTCCGACACACCAGGTATCGAGCTCTACCTGCGCAACAAGCGCCTGCCTGGCGCCGCATCTTCGCCCGACAAAATCCTGCTCTATGTGCATGGCGCAACTTATCCCGCCTCAACCGCGTTCGACCTGCGGCTTGACGCCATGTCTTGGATGGATTACATCGCCGCGCAGGGCTGGGATGTCTACCTTGTGGACTTGCGCGGTTACGGCAACTCAACGCGGCCAGCGGAAATGGAACGGCCTGCCAAAGACAACACGCCCATTGTCACCACCGAAGTCGCGGTGCGCGATGTCGGCAGCGCGGTGGACTACATCCTAAAGCGGCGCAAGGCTTCGAAGCTGAGTCTGCTGGGCTGGTCCTGGGGCACTACGATCACGGCGGCCTACACCACGGCCAACAACGACAAAGTGAGCAAGCTCGCACTGTTCGCGCCGCTGTGGCTGCGCACCACGCCGGGACTCATTGGCGGCGACGGGCCGCTTGGGGCGTATCGCACGGTTACGAAGGAAAACGCCAAAAAGCGCTGGCTCACCGGTGTGCCCGAAGACAAATTAGCCGACCTCATCCCGGCCGGCTGGTTCGAGGCTTGGGCGCAAGCCACCTGGGCCACCGATCCGAAGGCAAAAGACAGCGGCGAGTTACGCGCGCCGAATGGCGTCATTCAGGACGTGCGCAACTACTGGGCTGCGGGCAAACCCTATTACGATCCCGCCAACATTCGAGTACCCACGCTGCTGATCAAAGCCGAGTGGGACCAGGACACGCCGGCTTACATGTCACAAGCGCTGTTCCCATTGCTGAAAAATGCACCGGCAAAACGCTATGTGGAAATCGGGGAAGGCACGCATTCGGTCATCATGGAAAAGAACCGGATGCAACTGTTTCGGGAAGTGCAGGTGTTTCTCGACGAGCCTGCAAAGTAATCAAGTCCAGAAGAGAAAAATCTCAACGCAAATAACCTGCGTGCATAGCACGTCGGAGCACGCTTTCAGACGCAAAGCTTAGATAAGGGCGCGCAGAGGTACAAAAGATGCCACGGCGCGAAAGGCGCAATGCGCTGCGCTTATTGCGCCCTACGGGACATCGGCTTACCGTACCGTGACGCTGTTCTAGTGCGAAGCCGACACAGTCTGAACAGTGTCCACGACTTCGACATTTGTCACCCGGCACTCTTCCAGCAAACTGAAGATGCCGGTGCTGACGGCAGCCATGTCGTCGCCGGGTTGCAGCTCCCATACGTACTCCGGCGACAACGCCGCATCAAAAGGCGAACTCAGACGGATGCGCACGCTGCCGTCCGCGCAGGCGGTCACGAGGGCTTGCGCTTCACCGACGCGGGAGCGGAACTTGCGCAACGCGGTGCTCAGAAACAACTGGAAACCCAGTTCGCAGGCGGAAAATTGGCCTGCCTGCAGCGCTTGCAGATAACTCATCGGCGGCCGCGGGATCGGCAGTAACGACAAACCCGGTTGACCCAACTGCGCAGCCAGTGCGCGCGTAAACGGCATGCCCCAGGCGCCGATATTGCCGGCGGTTTCGGTAAAGCCCGGCGCATCGGCGGCAGTGACGCAAACACCGGTCAGGAAACGCAGATGCACTTCTTCATCCGACCCCGCAATGTGGATATCGTCAGGCGGAAGGTCGAGCGGTGGCAAGGATTCCTCGCCCGAAGCGTGTGCGTAGCGATGTATGGCACTTGGCTTGAGCGCGGCCAACTCGGATGCGCCAACCAATGCGCTGCCGAATCCGAAATTTTTCATTGCACCGAGCGCGCCATGCAGTTCAAAGAGTTTCTGCACCTCCGCGGTATCGGGCAGCACGCCGGGCAGAACCAGCGGCCCGCGCCCGCCAGTCACAATCAGGATCGGAATGGCAAACAAGCGCCAATGAAAACCCGCTTCTCCGGGCGATTTCAGGGCCGCATCCAGCGCGGCGCCGAGTTTGCGATAGACGCGCGCGGAACCCGGTTGCTCCAGCGCCTGGATGATCAACGCATCGTCGCCCGCCTGTAGCGCGCGCTCGATGGCGACGGTGAGCTCCAAGGCTGCTGCTTCGCGCGGCGTCGCCCCGTCTTGCGCGAGCATTCGTTGCGCCAGCGCGACCAGCGCATTGGAGGGCAAAGAGGGATAACAGCGTGGATCCGGAAGTATGTTCATGTGGGCATAAATAGCGGGCGATCATTGTAACAACCGCGGATTGGCCTTCGCGCGCTGTATGGTAAGCTTGCGATGTTCATTCATCGAACGAGGCCAGAGATGAAACACATCAATTGGGACCAAGTTCCCGCCGAGAAACTCAACGACAAGTTTGTCCGCAAGTTCGCCTGGGACGGCAAGATCATGATCGGGCAGACGCTGGTCGAGAAGGGCTACGTCGTCCCGCTGCATTCGCACGACAACCAGCAGATGACTTTGGTCACCAGCGGCAGGTGGCGTTTCAAGCTCGAGGGCCGCACCGTGGAAGTCGGCTCGAACGAGATAATTTTTATCCCGGCCAATGTCGCGCATACCGCCGAAGCGGTGGAAACCCTGGTGGCTTACGACGTTTTCACCCCGCCGCGCGAAGACTGGATCAACGGCGACGACGCCTACCTGCGTACCAAGTGAATTGATCGAAAAAAGCGGAGCAGATTGCGCAGGAAAAAAGCCGGGCATCGCCCGGCTTTGTCATGGTTCGGCTCGCGCAGTCAATTCTGCGGCTTCCAGTTTTTCGCCATGTCCTTCGACTGCGCAACCTGCTCGGGCGTCATTTTTTTTTCGAGTTTGACAACCTCTTCTTGGGTGTAGAGAGAATCACGGTAATTGCTTTTCGGGTTGGCGGCCGATAACAGCAACCACATATTGGCGACCGGCAAGTCCTTGGTCACGCCCTTGCCCGCCGCGTACATGATACCCACGTAGTACTGGGAGCGCGCATCGCCCTGGTTTGCCGCTTTCATAAACCATTTGTGCGCTTCGCCTTCATTGCGCTTGACCCCGTAACCGTTGTGGTTAAACAGACCCACGAAGTACTGCCCCTCGACATGACCCTGGTCAGCCAGCGCCCGGAATTCCTTAAGGGCCGTGGCGTAGTCCCCGTCCGCGTAAGCCGTCACGCCTTCATCCATACCCGCCCAGGCATTAAGTGGCAACAGAACAGCAAGTATCACGATAAAACGTTTCATTGGATTTCCCTGGAAAGATCAGACAGGGATTGTAACGCGGCGGCTGCTCCCTGCGCTGACATCGCGTTCGGGGACGGAAATGCGGCGCCGGGCCTGACCTCCAATTTGTGGCCGCAATAGCCTGGATCGCGGCTGAGTCCAGACCGGACTCTCAGGGTGGAAAGGATTTACTGACGGAGTCCCAGATGCCGCTTTGGGTCCGTACGCATCAAGGCGAATAATGTCGCCTTATTTCGCATTCACCAAGCGATTGAAATCCAGTCCCGGTCGCCGATGGAAAGTCTGTTCCTGTACGAGCCTTAAGTAAAGCGATAAGTCGGGAGAAACTTGCGACACGCGTAATTGCCCCATGGCAACCGGCTATGTTTCAAACAGTTGGGCCCGGTCTTCGACCGAAAAAATTAGTAGCGTCGCGGCGTGCCGTAGGCCTCATCGAACAAGGAGAACGGCGGCGTGCGTCCCACCAGGCTTTCGATGAGCATGAGTTCGAGGTCATCGTGGTTCTTGAAGGGCGCCGGTACGATGCGCCGGCCCTTGTCGGGTTTCGCCAACACATACCGCGGTTGGTCGTGGTGAGTGGAAACGATTGTTTCCGAGATCGCGGGATCATCCGCCGCGGCGATATCAGTGGTGCCGTAGCAGGTGCACACGTAGGTCGATTCCGGCTTCGCCTCCATGTACACCCCGGTACCGCGAACTCCCACGGTCGCCGTCGGTCCGGAAATTGAGCGATTTCCTTTTCCAAATACAGACAGCAACGCGCCAGTGATCAGACGCAATTGATTCACGGAATCTCTGCTTCCCTTTAATTCCAGCTTGCTGTCCGCGCGCATCAGGAACGCATCCGTACCCACTGCGAATATCGCATGCGCCCCCTTGCCGGTTTCCACCGTGTCCGCCGGTCCGATGCGCGCATCGCGGGAAATTAACTTGCCGTTGACGCGGACCTGACCGCTCAACTCGTAAATCGACTGTCCGGCAGCCAGGGGTTTGGGCGCCCGTCCAAGAATTTGCGCACTGGCGATACCGCCGCCAGACAGCAAGCCTCCAGCCGCAAGTACGCCCGTGGACAGCGCCCGCACCAGGAACGCGCGCCGCTGTTGTTCCAGTTTTTCGATCCGCGAATTTTGCATTGCGTGCCTCGTTTGGCATACTCTAGTCGGGAAACTCTACCATGCGAACTTGCGGAAAAGAATTGCCAATGCGCACCCTCACATTGCCGTATCTGCAAAATTTGTTCATCGCGATTCTGACGCTGGCATCTGCGGGCCACGCAGCCGACACCCGATTCGGTCTTGACGCCGAACTTGCGCTCGATAGCAACGTCAACCGCGCCGCCATTTCCAGCGAAGAACAGAATGATGAAATCTTTTCCGCAGAAGCCTACGCGGCACGCAGTATCAAGCTCTCTTATCGCAGCGGAGTGGTGCTGCGCGGGGGCTTGCGGCTGCGCGAGCATTTCGAGTTCGGTGACCTCGGCAATATTGCCGCGCTCGGGCGCGTTGCCTACCGCTTTCAGCCATCGCCGGGTTATACCGGCGCATGGTTCGAAATCGCGGGCGCTGCGGAGTTGCTGCGCCATCGCGACAGCGCATTGCGCGATGGCACCATCCTGTCCGGCGCAGTGTCGGCCGGAAAGCATGTCACCGACCGCATTCGCTTGGGCGCAGGACTCGGACTCGATCAACGCGAAGGCAGGAGCGGCGCTCTGTACGATCTGTCCAGTACCCGGGCCTGGTTGACGCTCGATTATCGCGTCACGCCCAGGATCACGGTGTACGGCAGTACAACTTTGATTCGCGGCGACCACGTGTTTACCGCCAATGACCCGTACACGCAGCAATACCTCATTCCTGTTTCCGACCTGATCGTATCCGACCCGGCATTCGCAGACGCGTTCGGCGGCGTGCCAGCCGTTGCCTACCGCCTGAGCGCCAGGACACTGATACTCGATGCCGGAATAAACGTTCCCCTCAGTGGCAAACAGGCACTCGACTTTGGCGCCAGCTGGCTTGACTCCGCGGCCGACGAAGGTAATGGCAGTTATGGCGGCGCGATGCTGCGCGCGAGTTATCTGCATCGGTTTCGCTAGGCGCATGCAGACGGTCGCCCTCGCATCCGGAGAGCACGTGCCCGCGCTTGGCCAGGGCACCTGGAACATGGGCGACAAGCGTGAATTGCGCCGCGAAGAAATTGCCGCACTGCAACTGGGTCTCGATCTCGGCCTGAAGCTGATCGACACCGCGGAAATGTACGGGGAAGGTAATTCCGAGGAGTTGATCGGCGAAGCGATCGCCGGGCGGCGCGATCAGGCCTTTTTGGTCAGCAAAGTCTATCCACACAACGCCACGCGCAAAGGCGTCGTGGCGGCGTGCGAGCGCAGCCTCAGACGCCTACGCACGGACCACCTTGATCTTTACCTGCTGCACTGGCGCGGCAACATCGCATTCGCCGAAACCCTGGAAGCGTTTACCGCGCTGCAAGCAGCCGGTAAGATCCGCCACTTTGGCGTCAGCAACCTTGATCTGGACGACATGCGTGAATTTGTCGCGATACCCAGCGGGAAAGCCGTGGCAACCAATCAATTGCTCTACAACCTGACGCGGCGCGGCATTGAATGGGATCTGTTGCCATGGCTGCGGGAGAGAAATATTCCGGTGATGGCGTATTCGCCCATCGAGCAGTCAAAACTGTCGCGCAATTCCAAGCTCGCCGATTTTGCCCGCCATCGCGGCATGACCGCCGCACAAGCCGCTCTTGCGTGGCTGCTTGCCAGGGACGGGGTCATTGCCATTCCAAAAACCAGCCAGCGCGAGCGCCTCAGGGAAAATGCAAGCGCACTCGATCATGCGCTGACCCGGGAAGATCTGGCAGAACTGGACCAGTTGTTCCCGCCACCGAAAGCGCCGGTTCCGCTTCAAATGCTTTAGGACAAGGACTCGGATCGACCTGTCCGACAACGGTACCCAACCATGCGCACATACTTTTTTCTTGCGGCCGGCATCGCGGCACTGTTCGCTGCTCCAGTCATGGCGCAGTCCACCGACAACGAGAAAATCATCGGCACCGGTGCCCGCGTACGCGCCGCTTATGACGGAGCAGACAGCAACCGCGGCGATGCCATTCCCTATCTCAGACTTTATGGCGAACATCTGTTCGCACGCAGCACGCAAGGCATGCTCGAAGGCGGCTGGCGCACCCGCGCATTGGGCGCCTGGGTAGTCGGCGCGCAGGCAGCCTACGAAAGCGGGCGGGTCACGAATGAATCGGCGTTTCTCAAAGCACGCCACTTTGAAAATCTCGATCCGGGCGCATCAATCGGTCTGCATGTGGAGGGCGACTGGAAAATTGGTCCGATGCCGGTCAGTGCATTGCTGCGCTATCGCCGCCACATCGACTCTGATCGGGGCGCCCAGGCGGACTTGCGCGTTACTGCCGGTATTTTCGCGCGCTGGGGTGTTCAGGCCGGCGTGTTTGGCCAACTCTCCTGGGGCGATGCGAAATCCATGCAAAGTTACTTCGGTCTGACACCGCGCCAATCAACCATAACCGGACTGCCGGAGTACGCCGCTGGCGCAGGTGCACGTGACCTGCAATTCGGGCTGCTCGGCTCGGTGGAGTTGTCGCCGCACTGGCTGATCCCCTGGGGCGTGAGCATTCAGCGATTGCTGGGCGATGCCGCCGATTCCCCGATCGCGATCGAGCGCACCAACGCATCCGCCAACGCCGGAATCGCATATCGCTTCTAGATGGTTGTGCAGACCCAACCGCCGGAGCGCTCTCCTTGCCACGAAAGGCCGCCTGTGGCCAAATCCGGCACTACCGGCAAAACCAGAATGTCAGGGGAAACATGAGCGTTCACTGGAGTCAGGAACTGCACAAGCTGCTCAAGCAGCAGAATATCCGTCAAGTCAGTTTCGTGCCGGACGCCGGACATACGGCGCTCATCAAGTTGTGCGAGGCCGATGCCGAGCTGCGCGCCATCCGCCTCACCACCGAAGAAGAAGGCGTTGCGCTCGCGGTCGGCGCCTGGCTTGGTGGCAACAAGAGCGTGCTGCTCATGCAATCGAGCGGCGTGGGCAATTGCATCAATATGCTGTCGATGCTCTCGGTGTGCCAGATTCCGCTGACCATGCTGGTGACGATGCGCGGCGATTGGGCGGAATTCAATCCCTGGCAGGTGCCAATGGGACAGGCCACCAAGCCGGTGCTCGAAGAAATGGGTGTGCTGGTCTATCGCGCCGAGCGCGAGGAAGACATCGTGCCGCTGGCGGAAGGCGCGCTGCGCATCGCCTACAACACCCTGCGCCCGAGCGCGCTGCTGATCGGGCAACGCTTACTCGGCGCAAAAACCTTCGACAAATAAACACGGACTTCCAGATGGCTGACACAAAACAATACCCAAACCGGCGCGACGTGGTGCGCGCGCTGCTTGCCGATCGCGGCAGCTTGCTCGTCGTAGCCGGGCTGGGCGCGCCGGCCTGGGACGCGACCGATGCCGGCGATCATGCGCTTAACTTTCCGCTATGGGGCGGCATGGGTGGCGCCACCGCAATCGGGCTGGGTCTGGCCCTGGCGCAACCGCATCGTCGCGTGCTGGTACTCACCGGAGATGGTGAAATGCTGATGGGAGTGGGCTCGCTCGCCACCGTCGGCGTGCAATGCACGCGCAATTTATCGGTTGTTGTGCTCGACAACGAACACTATGGCGAAACCGGAATGCAGCCCTCGCATACCGCGTTCGGAGTTGATCTAAGCGCGATGGCGAAGGCCTGCGGCTTCGCGTCCGCATCGTTGATCACCACCATCAATCAGGCGGTCGCGCTTCGTGAAGACATTCATCAGGCCCAGTGCCCGCTGTTCGCGCAAGTAAAAGTGGCCGCCGACAAACTGCCGCTGGTTCTGCCGCCGCGAGACGGCGCGCATCTGAAGAACCGGTTTCGCGAAGCGCTTCTCGGAACGGCGGCACACACCCAGCGCTAGATCGCCGCGACTCAGCGCGCTTCTTCGTAAACTCTTCGCGCAGCGCGGATGATTTCGTCGACCATGTCGGGCATCAGAGCCACACAACTGGTCTGCGGATCGGCCGGGAATCCGGAAACTTCACTGGCGATTTTTTCCCACATATGTCGGGCCTCCGTCTGCATGAGATAGAAGCCGGTCGCATTGGGGGACACGCAAGTCAGTTGAAACACAGGCCGTTCGATGCCGGAGCGCCGCGCGATTGTTGTAATGGCTTCAGTCAAGAGTGCCTGTCGGTTCATTTCGTTGCCTGATTCGCCAAGGTGACAAGGCGAATGCTAGGGAATTAATACGACGCAATCAAGACGCAGTAGCGTCGCCGTTGGACGACAACGATTCGAAACTTGCGCGCGGAAAATTCAGAAATACAGGCAGCGCGCGCAGATTGATGCAGCACCTCTACCCGAAGCTGAAACCCGGTGTGCGCGTGTAGTGGTGCAGGCCTTCGTCCTGTATCACGAGCGAACGCATGCGCTTCGTTCCGCGATTGTGGTGCGAGTGCAGCAGCGTGGCTGGCGTGATCTGCGCCGCGCCGGTGGACCAGTTGATACGCTGATCTTCGATCATCGAGTGGATGCCCTCGCCTTGCAGTGCCAGCGTAACCGCTACGCCGTTGTGGCGGTGAGGGCGCTGATCCGCACCGGCGGCCAGTGTGTTGATGGCGACATTGACGCATGGAATCGTCTGGTAGCCCGGCGCCTGAACCTTGGTCGAGAACATCACCGAACAGCCGGTGGTGTTTGCGGTGATGGTGCGCCGATAGACGTCCGCGAAATGACGCTCGATTTCGTCCGCGGGCCAGTGCACCGTTTCCACGACCGATTCATTCAACCCGGGTGGACTCAGACCCATGAAGGCCAATAGCGGTTCGTCGGTAGCCACGAACAACAGACAGTCTTGCGTGCCCGCGCGGTGCGTCGTCTCGACACCGCCAGGGAAACAAAATACATCCCCCGCGCCCCAGGCAATCGAATCCACCGCGCCGCGGCTCTCGCCTGCGCCCGCCATGACGTAATAGATCGCGCCAGAGGCTACGAAAGTCATGCGCAGTTGCTCGCCCGCCCGAATTTTCAGATAGCGGCACAACAACGTGGGGGTGGTGGCCGGATAGCGTGTTCCGATATCGGACGCGGCATCAAGGGCGATGGTCCCGGTCGGCGTTGCCGCATCAAAGGCGCGGTTGCGCTCGGCCAGAAACTGCCGCGCCGGTACCGGCGCATAGCTGAAGGTGAACGGATTTTCCGAGGTGTGATAGCGCGCGCGGCTGGCGCCGGGTGATTCCAGATCGACATTTGTCCGAACGGCAGTGGCATTCATGGCGTCCCTTTCTCGCGGTCGTTTTCTTGCCTCGCAATATACGCCGAGCCGCGGGAAATTGCCGGGCGCGGCCTTGCATCTGTCGTCTTTGATGCGCCCCCCTCGCGACTCACCCAGCATGACTGACGTGAATTTCCATTTCGGATGCGCCCGCGGATTCGGCTAAGCTAGTGTCCTTCCATCCGAACCGGAGTCCGCCATGCAGTTCCGAACCCTTCCCGGCACCGATTTAAACGTTTCGCGTGTCTGCCTCGGCACCATGACTTGGGGCGAGCAAAACAGCGAAGCGCAGGCGCACGAGCAACTCGACTATGCCGTAGGCGAAGGCGTCAATTTCATCGATACCGCGGAAATGTATCCGGTGCCGCCGGACGCAAAGACCCAGGGCCTTACCGAAAAATATCTCGGCACCTGGCTCGCACGTCAGCAGCGCGATCACCTCATCATCGCGACCAAGGTCGCCGGACCGGGCCGCCGCGACTGGATTCGAAACGGCCGCACCGACCTGACGCGCGAGGTCATCGCCGAAGCCGTGGACACCAGCCTGGCGCGGCTGCGAACCGATTACATCGACCTGTATCAGATCCACTGGCCGCAGCGCAACGTGCCGAATTTTGGCGCCACCGAGTTCGATCCGGCGAAAGAAAAGGCTGGCCCCTCAATTCACGAGCAAGTCGAGGGCATGGCCGCGATGCTCAAGGCGGGGAAAATTCGCTACTACGGCCTGTCCAACGAAACCTCCTGGGGCGTGTGCGAGTTCCGCCGCGCCGCGAAGGAACTGGGCGTTCCCGGCCCGGTTACCCTGCAAAACAGCCACAGCCTGCTGTCGCGCAACGTCGATAACGATCTCGCCGAAACCTTGCTCCGGGAAAAAATGTCACTGCTCGCCTACAGCCCGCTTGCCGCCGGCATACTCTCCGGCAAATACATGGGTGGAGCCAAGCCGGCGGGCACGCGCTTCACGCTGTTCGATTCGCTGGGCCTGCGCTTTCGCAAGCCCATGGTCTCCGAAGCGGTGGATGCCTACCACGCGCTCGCCCAGCGTCGCCGGCTGACGCTGGTGCAATTGGCGCTGGGCTATGTCGAGAGCCGCTGGTTCCTCGGCTCTTCCATCATCGGCGCCACCTCCATGGCGCAACTGAGGGAAAACATCGCCGCCGCGCAGATCACGTTGGATGCTGAGACGTTGGAAGGCATCAAGGAAATTCAGTTGCGCTACCCGAATCCGGCAGCTTGATCAAAGCACAGTACTACCGGGTTCCAACAGTTGTTCTCGTCCAGGATCAACCACGAGACTTACGGCGACATCTGCATCTGATCGGGCACACTCCAACTGGGAAGAGCGGAAGCTAATTTCAGCCTCGTCGGTTGGGCTGAGCTAAGCGAAGCCCAACCTGAGGCGTTTTTGCGGGCGCGCGCTCATATCCGGCTTCGGCATAACGAACGGGTGCGCGGTTTCGTAGGCGCCCGCGGCGCGCAATACTTTTTCGTCGGCGAATTTGTCGCCGACGATCTGCATGGACACCGGCAGACCGGCTTGCGTGAAACCGCAGGGCACGGCGGCGGCGGGTTGTTGGGAGAGATTGAAGGGGTAGGTGAAGGGTGACCATTCCCACCAGCGCTTGCGATCGGAGCCGGGCGGCACTTCGTGGCCGGCTTCAAATGCGGGCACCGCCAGTTGCGGCGTGATGAGCAAGTCGTAGTCCTGGTGCAGCAGGCACATGCGGCGGGCGAAGGCTTCGCGTGCGCGTTCGAGGCGCCGGTATTCGATGGCGTTCAGGGAAAATCCAGGCTGCGCGAGTTCGAGCATGGGCGGGTCGCATAGTGCGCGTTGCGCGGCGCTCATGGGCGCGATCGCCAGGGCAAGCGCCACCGCCCAGAGCGGCTGCATGATCGCGATCGGGTCTTCAAGCGCAAGGTCGAGTTCTTCGACCTGCGCGCCCATGGATTCAAAAGCGCGCACCGCCTTGTCAACCAGCGCGGCGACTTCCGGGTCAACGCGGGCGTAGCCGAGCGTGCGGCTGTAGCCGATGCGCCAGCCTTTTACGCGGCTATCGATATCCTTGCAATAGTCGATGTTGCGCGCCGGAACCTGGTACCAGTCGCGCGCATCGGCGCGCGCGATGACGTTGAGCATCAGCGCGGCGTCGGTCACGTTGCGCGAGATCGGGCCCTGGTGCCAGAGCGTGCCGGCCGGCGAATGCGGATGCACCGGCACGATGCCGAAGGTCGGTTTGAAACCGAACAATCCGCAGAAGGCGGCGGGGATGCGAATCGAGCCCCCGCCGTCGGTGGCGATATGCATCGCGCCCATGCCGAAGGCGGCTGCAACAGCGGCGCCGCCACTGCTGCCGCCAGGGGTCAGGCGCGTGTCCCATGGATTGACGGTCACGCCGGATAGCGGACTGTCGGTCACGCCTTTCCAGCCAAATTCGGGCGTGCAGGTCTTGCCGAGAAACACCGCGCCTTGTTCCTTCATGCGCGCCACCGGCGGGCCGTTTTCAGTCCACGACTGGTTCGGATCGATGGTGCGCGACCCGCGCAGCGTCGGCCAGCCTTCAGTCACGATGAGGTCTTTCACCGTGGCGGGAACACCATCCACCAGCCCGGCCGGTTCGCCGCGTTGCCAGCGCGCTTCGGAAGTACGCGCATCGTTGAGCGCGCGTTCTTCATCGACCAAAACAAAAGCGTTGTAGATCGGATCGAGTCTGGCGATGCGATCGAGTGCTGCGCGCGTGACTTCCACCGGCGATAGTTTTTTGTCGCGATAGTGTTGCGTCAGTGCGACCGCGGTCAGGGAAAGAATGTCATCGGACATTGCGCGCTCCGGCTGCATGCTCGGACGAATAGTTACAAACCGTAACGACAAAAAAATATCACCCGGCCCAATGGCAAACTTCACCATCGAGCCGGGCAGTCCTGTTACGCCTGCTTTATCGCCTTGAGCACCGCCTCGGGCGAAATCGGCATGTGCCGAACGCGCGCACCGACAGCATTGGCGATGGCGTTGGCCACCGCCGGCGCGACGATGGTGGAGGCCGGTTCGCCCACGCCGGCCGGATGGTGATCGGATGCGATGAGGGTGACATCAATCTCGGGCACCTGCGCCAGCCGGATCGGCGTGTACTCGTGGTAGTTGGTTTGCTCGAAGGCGCCGTTCTTCAGCGTCAGGCGCTCGGACATGATCTGGCTCGCACCCCATAGTGCCGAACCGCGAATCTGCGCTTCGACGTTTTTGGGATTAACCACGATGCCCGGATCCATGGCAATCGTCAGCCGGTTGATGCTGTAGCGACCGGTCTTGGGATCGACAGTGACTTCGGCGATACCAGCCACCCAGGTCGGGCTCTGGCGTTCCTCTGCTGCCGTCACCGCGATACCAAAACCGGTGTTGGGCGGCAGACGTTTGGTGCCATAACCCGCTTTTCCGGCGGCCACCCGCAGGCAGTTCGCCAGACGCAGCGCCCCTCCCACGGTGGCGGACTCATAGGGAACCCACGAGCCCTCCTTGGTCCAGGGCAGCGAGATCCACAACTGATCCATGTAGTAATCGGAGCGCGTCCCCGGTGCATAACCCGAGTTGGGTATGCCACGGTTGCCGCCCTTGCCGTTCAGCATGGACAGACGGAATTCGAGCGGATCGCGCCCGGCTGCGGCGGCCACTTCGTCCATGAAGGACTCGACCGCAAAAATGTTGTACGAGTTGGACACCGTGCGCAGCGCGCTGGCCTGCACCGCCCAGGTAGTGGGTTCGTGATTCCAGGCGCGCACGCGATGGTTTTTCACGTGGTACCAGTGATCGCTGCCGCCGATGGACCACTGGTCGATGTCCTGCTTTTTCTCGTCCCAGGAATCCTGCTGCAGCCAGTCGGAACCGTACTTCTTGCCCACACCAAAGCGCGCGCCCATCCAGCCGCACACGATGTCCTGATTCATCGCCACCAGTTCACCGTTCTTGATGCCGGCCTTGACCTTGTGATACGTCGGCGTGCGCGCGAAACTGGTGGCGAAATTGGTTTCACGCGTATGGATCAATTTCACCGGCCGGCCGGTTTCCTTGACGCACCACGCCGCCGCCAGAATATCGTCGTAATCCTGCTTGCCGCCGAAGCCTCCGCCGACCAGATACTGGTGCACGAAAATCTTCAGGTCTTCCGGTTTCTGCTTCAGCACCTGCGAGAGATAACCCGTGAGCGTCATGCGCGCAAACGATGTGCTTTGCGTGCCGACGTGGACATGCCACTCGCCGTTGGTGAATTGCACCGTGGCGTTGAGCGGCTCCATGGTGGCGTGACAGACCATGTCGGTGGTGTATTCCACCTCCAGCACTTTGTCGGCTTCATTGAACGCGCGATCAACGTCGCCTTCGAGCACCCAGGGTGCGCTCGCCTTTTCGTCTTTCGACAACTGCTTGTACTGATCGAGCAGCGCCGCGGAACTCAAATTCGCGTACGGGCCTGCGTCCCATTTCACCTTGAGCGCCTTGGCGGCTTTCATCGCGGCGGGATATTTCTCCGCGACCACGACCACCCAGCCGGTGCACTTGCCCATCGCCTCTTCGATCTTTACCGCCTTGATGAAGCCGGGAATCTTTTTCGCTTCCGAATCGTCGATGCTCAGCACTTTCGAGGCATAACGCGAACGCGGTACCACCAGCGCGCCGTAGGCCATGTTCGGCAGGAATACGTCGATTCCATACTTGGCCTGACCGTTGGTTTTGGCCGGGATGTCGAGCGCGGGCAGCGACTTGCCAATAATCTCGTATTTGCTTGGGTCCTTGAGCACGATGCTTTTCAAATCGTCCGGATACGAGAACTTGCGGTCGATTTTCACCTTCTGCAGGATTTCACCGTAGCCCACCGAACGCCCTGACGCTTTGTCGATGACCCTGCCCGCTCCCGCGCGGCAGTCGGACAGTTTGGCGTTGAGCAGTTTCGCACCGGCTTCCACCAGTACGATGCGCCCGGCGGCTCCGGCGCGCGCGATGCGGTCGAACTCGGTGGTCACGCTGCCGCTGTTAACGGTGTAAGCCAGCCCGTAGACGCCGAAGTTCTCCACGCTTTCCAGTGGCGTGTCGAGGCGCACATCTTCCCAGCGCACTTCGAGTTCTTCGGCGATCACCTGCGCCAGACCGGTGCCGATGTGCTGGCCCATCTCGGTCTTGACGATATGCATGGTGGTGATGCCATCCGGCGTAATGGTGAACCAAATCGCGGGCGTAAAGCCGGGCGTGGCCGCAGCGGCGGCCGCGTTGCCGCTGGCAACCAGTCCGGGCAGGCCGATGCTCAGGAATCCGCTGCCGGCGATAAGCGTGGATCGCACCAGGAACTCGCGCCGCGTGACGCCTTGTTCCGTCATTTTGACTTCATTGAGGCTAGCCATGATGCGCGCCCTCCTTCTTCAATTGCGCGGCCCGCTGAACAGCGCCGACGATGCTTGAGTAAGTGGCACAACGGCACAGGTTGCCGTTCATGTGCGCCACGATTTCCTCTTCGCTGGGACTGGGATTGACCGCCAGCAGCGCGGCGGCCTGCATGATCTGTCCGGACTGGCAATAGCCGCACTGCGGCACCTGCGCTTCGATCCAGGCCTGCTGCACCGGATGCGCATCCGACGGATGCAAACCCTCAATCGTGGTGATGACAGCGCCTTCGGCGTCAGAGAGCTTGACCATGCAGGAGCGCACGGGAGCGCCGTTCAGATGCACGGTGCACGAACCGCACAGGCCCGCTCCGCAACCGAATTTGGTGCCGGTGAGTCGTAGATCCTCGCGAATGACCCACAGCAGCGGGGTATCCGGAGGCGAATCGGTGAAGTAACTTTGTCCATTGATGCTGAGCGTTGGCATGGCTTCAGAACCTCCTTGTAAGGATCGCGGTTATGAAAATAGTCCGATCAAACATCTTTACTGGTCAATCTGGAATGGGGCGTCCGCCAGCACAAAATGATACGGCGAAAGCTCGCCAATCCCGGGCGCGAAACTGCAACGGACATACACCGACCGTGGTGAGTCCGCATTCAATTCGTGTCGGCGCCCTTCGGCACCGTGTCGAACCTTCTTGCGCGCTTGCCGCGCTGCCTTTCACTTTTTTCTGGAATTATGACCCCGCAAGCGATGAAATGGCGAGCACTTTGCATGCCACGTCAGATTTTCATGATTCCCCGGCGCAAACTGGGATAGTGCGCGCCTTGTCCACATGGCGGCGGGAAAATCGGCATCGAAGTGGTGCTGGTCAAATGACCAACGCACAAGAGCCGTGCGTCGCGATCTCGATATGTCCTTTCGGCAGCGCGCTGCCCGAAGCCGTCTGCAAATGGCCACTCCGGGCAAGCGCACATGCGCAATCGCAGCCCGATTTCCGGTGCCGACTCAAGAGGTGGAACCTGCATCTAGCTCTGGCTGCAACGACCGCCGCCAATTGTTCAAATAGCGGTTCGTCTGCGTCACCAGCAAATCCAGAACGCAATAAAATCCGCCAACACATAGCGGCGGATTGGCGCTGGTAAGCGGCACGCCGGGCACTTCGGGCAACCAGACCCAATTGCCGATCCAGGTGCCGTACAACTCCATCAGCAGCGCAATCAGGAACATGGTCGCGTACAGCCGCCGGTTGCGGCCGAATGCCATGCATGACAGGAAGAGCACCGCCAATGCGGCACTGATGGTGTCGGTGGATGTCAAAAAGGCGGCCGCCCCGTAACCGGCGGCACTGACGCACACCACATAAACAGCCCAGAGCGGCAAACGCGGCGCAAAGGCAAGGCCCAGCGCGAATAACAGGACGTGTCCCGGCGGCACGAACAACGGGATGTTGTGCAGCCAGTAGGTGTACAGACCCCAGAGCAGGGAAAGACAGACTTCCCCGAGCGTGGATATCACCAGGCAAAGCATCAAGGGCAACCGGAGTCGCTGGTCAACGCGTGTGAGCAGTATCAGAAACACGGCCCAGGTCCAGAGGCTGACGGCGAATTGCCCGGGCACGCCGGCGAACTTGTCGACCGGCAACCCGATCACGACGCTCAGCAGCAGGGTCGCGATCATCGGCCGCGACAACCTGAATGCTGGCGCAGGCACGCGGGGGCCGGGGCTGACTAGCTCCTGCCTGGCTGGCATGCGCAATCAATCGTCCGCATGCGCAAGGTTCAGGCGGCCTTGCCGCTCGTCACCAGCGCCAGCACGTACTCCTCAAGCTTGAGGGCATCGACATGAAATCTGCGAATACCGTCAGCCAGCTTGTCGGTCGCCATGGCATCGTCGTTGTGCATCCAGCGGAAAATACTTTCGTCCATGGCGATTCTTTCCGTGTCACCCGTTTTCGCGGCATCAACCGACAGGCGGCGTTCGAGTGCGCCAGGTGTGGATTTCAACTGGTCCAGCAGATCGGGGCTGATGGTCAGCAAATCGCAACCGGCCAGACCGGTAATTTGTTCGACTTTGCGGAAACTGGCTCCCATGACCTGCGTCGGATAAGAAAATTTCTTGTAGTAGTTGTAAATACGCGTTACGGAATGCACGCCGGGATCGTCGGCGGGGGCGATGTCTTCGACCTTGCGCTCCTTCTTGTACCAGTCGTAAATGCGGCCCACGAAAGGCGAAATCAGCGTCACCCCGGCTTCCGCGCAGGCGAGCGCCTGCGCGAAGCTGAACAGCAAGGTGAGGTTGCAGTGGATGCCTTCGCGTTCGAGTTTCTCGGCGGCACGGATGCCTTCCCAAGTGCTGGCGAGCTTGATCAACACACGCTCGCGCGCGACCCCGGCTTGCTCGTAGAGCGCGATAAAACGGTGCGCCTTGGCCACGCTGCCATCGGTATCGAACGACAGCCTTGCATCGACTTCGGTGGAAACGCGGCCTTCAATGTGCTTGAGGATCTCGCAGCCGAAGTTCACCGCGAGCTTCTCCATTGTAGCCTCCGCCCTGGCCGCGCGTTCGCCCTTGGTGCGCCTGCCGGCAGCCAGCGCGTCTTCAACCAGCGCCCGGTACTTCGGATTCGGTGCCGACTGATACAGCAGCGACGGATTGGTGGTCGCATCGCGGGGCCGCAGCCTTGCGATAGCCTCGATATCACCCGTATCAGCGACGATAATCGAGTATTTTTTCAGGGATTCGAGCAAATTCATGTTGTGCTCCTGGGAAAATCTGTCGTATTGGGGCCGGCGCAGGCCGCTAAATTACCACGGCCCGGCGCACTGTCCCCGGTTGGTGTCGCGTGTGCCGCCGCTATCGCCACCTATAATGGCATCCGGTCAGACACTACGGAGCGCCACCCCATGTTGCGAAGTCTGTTTCAAGCCATCGAACAATTTCTTGGTCCCTCGCTCGAGACCGTCGCCTCCGTGGTCTACTGGGTCGGTATCGTTTTGCTGGTGCATCGCATCGGTGCGCCGATATTCCGGCTGCGCATGGAAATGGTCTCGGCACGTCTGAAACTGGAAGAAAGTCTGGTGATGGAGTGCCCCTACTGTCATCGCGAAACCGTCGTGCACGACGCCCAGTGTGCATTCTGCCGGAAGAGCCTGGAACTGCCCTTCACCGTGCGCGCATGGCATTTCATTCGCCTGCGGCGCCAGCCGATGTGGTGGCGCTGGACGCGCTGGTCCTGGGACGCTCTGGGGTTGACCGTATTCGTCGGCCTGACGGTTACCGGGTTCCTCGCGCTAAACGCGTGGGCGCCCGCCGGCCCGCTGCAAACACTGTTCATCGGTGTTGCGCTGGCATGCTGGGTCGCGATCAGTTGGCTGGTGGCGCGCATCCTGGATTTCGGCGCGGGTGGCCCGGTCGCGCGGCTGCGCGACACCGTGTTCGCATGCGCCGTTACCGGCGTGCTCGCCGTAACGCTGTTGGTCGCGGTGGAATCGCAACCAGTCGAGGAATTCCTGATACGGCGCATACCGGTGGGCGAGGGCGCGATTGCCCGCATTGATGATCAGCCGCTGACCTTGCCACAGGGCATGATCGGATTCGAGTATCTGCAGATCGACCACGAGTTGCTCGGCTATCACCGCATAATTCCGATGGCTTTCCTGGGCTCGGAGCGGTTGGAGTTAAAACACGCCGGACTGGAAAGGTGGTTCCTCGATAACCTGTGGAAGCGCGCGCACGGTTACTCCGAGCGCGGGCTTTCGGTGCGCAGCCGCGTCGAGCAGTTTATTGTCGTTCCCAACAATAGCTACGAAGTCGTCGAGCGCAACAAGCAGGTGTTTTTCCGTCCTGTTACGCAGCAAGACCAGGCCCGGGAACCCTGACCCGACCATTTCAACCCGGCAAATAAGCCGCGAAATCCTTCTCGACTTTCTTTGGGTCGGCTTTCATCCCGGCAGCCACGCCCTGCGCCATCTCACCGGCATCCACATCCTCGGTGCCTGACTCCACCGCCTTCAGTGCCATCGCGGCAACATCGTTCGGATCGAGTTTGGCCATTTCAATGCCTTTTGCCATGTCGGTATCCACCGCGCCGGGGAAAATGCCAACGACCAGCGTTCCCTGTTTGGCAAGCTCCCCGCGCGCCGCCTGCGTCAGACTCCAGGCGGCGGCCTTTGATGCGCAGTAGGTGCCGAGCATTGGCATGTTTACCCGCGACACCAGCGAGAGCACGTTGACGATTGCTCCGCCGCCGTTGGTTTTTAGCACCGGGCCGAAAGCGCGAGTCATGTGCAGCACGCCAAAGTAGTTGACATTCATCTCGCGGTGGGCAGCATCAAGCGAGCTTGCCGCGAGTGCACCGCTCATCCCGTTGGCCCCGGCGTTGTTGATGAGCAGCGATACGTCCTTGCATCTGGAAGCAGCCGCCCTGGCGTCGGCCTCATCGGTCACGTCGAGCTTGACGGCTTCCACTTTGCCGGGATTGGCCTTGACCAGATCTTCGACGCCCTTGATATCGCGCGCCGCCGCGTAAACCTTCTTTGCACCCATGGCGAGAAGCGTTTTCACATAGGCGCGTCCAATGCCGCGGTTCGAACCGGTTACCAATGCCACTGATCCTGCGATCTTCATGTTCACTGCCTCCTGTTGTTGATCCCGCAATCGTTCTTCTCCACCCGCGCAGCGCGGATCGACATCCGGCGGCGCAATGGCATCGAGCAGGGCGCGAGTATAAACGTGCGCGGGTCCGGCAAAAAGATCGGCGTAACGTTCAACCAAATGAACCGCCGCCTGCCACGCTGGTGATGGCAATGCGCCGCCCTCAGGAACCGGCGGTGGACGGCGTGCGACGATCTGGATTGATCGGTGTCGTGATCTGCGCCCTGCCCTGACATCGGCCCGCGCCATCACCGCACCGGGTGCGATGGTGGAGCGTTTTCCGATGGAAATGCGACGTAGTCAAGAACCTGATGGCAATACGGCAAGCCGGGCACTGGACATTCTTGAACAATTCATTTATCTGAACACGGTGCTCCAAATTGCTAGAGGGTCAAGTCCACGATTGGCAAGCTGTCCCCCATTTCGCCGGGAGCATCTCCGCGATGGTTGGCGTCTCCCAAGCCGAGTTGTCCATCCGGGTTGTAACCCCAGCACTTGACCGTGCCATTGTCGAGTCTGGCGCAAGTGGCGCTCGAATCTGCGGACAACTCGACGGCGGTGTGGCCGATTGCACGGTTAACGCAACTTCCAAAGCCAGACCCCTATCTCATCACGACTTCCGACCCATAATTCATTCTCACCAGACCCGCCGATTAAACCGCCGAGCTGGAACGATTTTCATCTGCGGCGAGATATGTGTCTCTCCACTACATCCAAAAGATCGCACCGCCGACAACAGGGCTGGGACTCTGTTTCTGTACCGTGCTTCCGTCACCCAGATAGCCTTCCAGGTTATAGCCCCAGCAGGCTGCGGTGCCATCGGTTTTGAGGGCACAGGTGAAACTGCCTCCCGTGGCAACCGCCGCCGCGCCGGTGAGCCCTGCCACAGCGGTGGGGCCGGTCTTACCTACCGTCGTAGCGTCACCGATTTGACCCCGGTCGTTGTTGCCCCAGCACGCCATGCTGCCGGTCGCCCGAATGGCGCAGCTATGAGCGCTCGCCGTACTCACGGCCGTCGCGTCGGTCAGGCCTGAGACTGTCACCGGAGTCAGCTTGGCCACCGTGGTGCTATCGCCGAGCTGTCCGTCGCTGTTATTACCCCAACAGACCACGGTGCTGTCAGCCTTGAGCGCGCAGGTATGGAAATTCCCTCCGCTGCTCACCGCAACTGCCCCGGTCAAGCCTGAGACTGCCGCAGGAGTCGATCTATTCACCGCAGTCCCATCACCGAGTTGACCGCTGTCGTTATACCCCCAGCAGGACACGCCGCCGCCCCCCGTAATGGCGCAAGTGCGGTCCCACCCGGCATTGATCGCCACCACGCCTGAAAGACCTGAAACCGTCACAGGAGTTGGGCTGTCCACCGTAGTGCCATCACCAAGCTGGCCAAAGTTGTTTCTGCCCCAGCAGGCGACGGTGCTGTCGGTCTTCAGGACACAATTATGCGTCCGCCCGGCGCTCAATGAGGCCACTCCGGACAGGCCGGTCACAAGCTGAGGACTGGGAAACGCACCAGGGAGATTTTGACCAATTTGGCCATAGTCGTTGGCGCCCCAGCACAGCACGGTGTTATCGGACCTGCGGGCGCAACTATGGGTAGTTCCGACACTCACCGTCACCACATCCGAGAGGCCAACGACGTCCACGGGAGATGATCGGTTGACGGCGGTGCCGTCACCGAGCGAATAATTGCTGTTATTACCCCAGCAAGCGACACTGCGATTACTCTTAATGGCACAGGTGCTTCCGCCGATTGAAGAGATTGGGCCAACCACTGTGGCCCCTGATGTATTCGAGCAACTCACCGCCACATTCGTCACATTGGCGTTCGCCGTGCCAGTGCCGTTTTGCACCGTGCAGCTCTGCCCGGAAGACTGGGTTTGCACGCTCACGTTGTAACCGGCCCCTGCCGCGATGGCTGTGTTGAAGGTAAAGGAAGTCGCATTCGCCGGCACAGCCTCGTCGTCACCGCCGTTGTTGCGCAACATCAAGCCGGTGCCCGTGAGTCCGCTGACCGTGCCGCCGATGGTGTAGCTGGCGCTGGGCGTGAGGGCGATTCCTTCCGGCGCGATGCCGGCCGGCGTGGCGGCACCCAGCGAAGTGAGCGTTGCGCCGCCTGAACCGATACTGAAAGCCGACGCGCTGTTGCCGCCCAGGTTTGTTACATACAGAACGCTGCCGGTGGAGTTGATGCCCAATTCACCAGGATCGGAACCCAGCGCGACCGGTGAGCCAACCTGCGTCAGGGCGCCTGTGGCGGCATTGATCGAGAAAACCGAGATATTTCTGCCTCCTCCCCGGTTGGCCACATAGACGTATTGCCCATTGGGGTGCACCACCACCGATTGGGCAAAGCCGTTGCTGTTGATGTAACTAATAACCGTCAGGCTGCCATTCGCATTGATGCGGAAAGCCGCGACTGCCTGACCGCTGGATGTGGCCACATAGACGAACTGGCCGCTCGGGTCGATCGCAATGCCATGCGGAGCGAAAACGGAATTCGCAATCGTGCCGCCGAGCAAGGTCAACGCACCAGTGCCTTGATCGACACTGAACGCGGACACGGAGTTTCCTGACTCATTGACGACGTACACAAATGTTCCACTTGGATTGACCGCCAGCGCATAAGGAAGCGCGCCGGTTGAAACTGGTGACCCGGCTACCGTCAGCACCCCAGTAGCCGGGGTGATGGCAAAGGCAGACACAGTACTGGCCGAGTAGTTGGCTACCCAGAGAAAACGTCCTTGCGGATCCATCGCGATGCCATAGGGGTTAGTTGTCGCGCGACCACCTCCGAGGTTTGGAGTCACAGTACCCGCGGCGCTATCGATACCGAACAACGACACACTGTTACCCACCAGGTCGGTCACATAAGCAAACAGTCCGTTAGGTGTAATAGCGATGCGATAGGGATACGCGCGCGTGGGGACTGTGCCCAGCGATGTCAGAACGCCCGTACTGGAGTTCGCACGATAAATCGACAAGTTATTGCTGGTACTGTTTGCGACCAACGCCAGCCCACCCGAAGTCGCTGTACAGGCGACTGCGACATTGACGACTGGCGCATTGGCGGTGCCGCTGGCTGCTGACACGGTGCAGTTCTGGCCGGACGGCTGAGTCTGAACCGTCACATTGTAAAGAGCCCCGGCTGCGATGAGCGCGTTGAAGATAAAGGAAGTTGCGTTGGCCGGTACAGTCAGATCGTTACCATTATTGTTTCGCAGAACGAGACCAGTGCCAGTCAGGTTACTGACCGTGCCGCCGATGGTGTAAGGCCCCACCGGCGCAGCCATCGGCCCGAGGATCGTGATGAGATCCCCTCCTCTATGCACGGGACGGCCTGGGCGTTGGCAGGAAAACGTAAAGCCAAATACATTGGTCGCATCGCCGAGGTGTGCGGATACGTCCACGGTTGTGCTGCCCACGCCGCGGAAAGTGGGGCCACCGCCGTCGCTGAAAGATCCGGGAGGCGGGGTTACTGGTTGCTGAACAAGCGCGACTGGTTGGTCGAATACGATCGTGACTCTGCCAGGTGTATTCAACGGAACCGCCGGATTCCAGCGTATCAATCTCACGTTTCCGGACAGTCCGCCGCCGACGGCGCTGCAATCGGGCGCGGCGCGATAGCGCAGAGTCACACTGACCGTACCGCCGGGAGGATTCACGCGCCATGACCCTGCACTTCCACTTCCAAAACTCAGCCAGCCCGGAGCGATCTGAGTAATGGCGGTGCCAGGCGTAGCTGTGACGGTAGCTCCGCCCGACGGGTAAGCGCAGGGATACAGGTCGCCGATTGGCGGGGCACAAGCCAACCCCGCCAGGCCGAAGGAGAAACTGTTGCGCTGCCACTCGGCGAATGCCCCGTTCAGGGTCGCGCTGTTGACCATCCAGTCCCCGCCGAGGCTCGCCATGAACACTTCGGAACTCGCTGCGTTGGCCGGCACTGGAATGCGAATGATGACCGGTACGTTGAAGACCACATCGTGCGGGGTGAATTCGTAGATCGGACCAGCGGGGGCGTTGCCTTCCTGCAGCGGTGTCGGCGCGCCGGCCGCGTTGCGCGCAATGCCGATCGTGGTATTGCCGCTCAACGCCCCGGCGGGTACCACAACTTGCACGCCGTCGGGGCCAGTGAGTGTGCCGCCTGCGGGGCCGATGACGGCGCTGGCCGAAGTTGCGGCCGCAGGAGGCGCGTCATCGCCCCCGCCGCCACATCCGGTGACTATCGCCGCGACGAACAACATGAATACACCGATCAGGCTGCGTTTGCTCGTCATGGCGGTCTCCCTTGTGATGCTTCCTCGTTGCTCAATGTGCGCACGTCGATGCGGCGCTGCGTGCGGGACGTTTTCTCCAGCGCCAGCGCTGATGGTCGTCAGTCAACGACAGTCAATCGAAAACAATTGCGCCTGTCTATTGGCCGAAAGTACCGGTACTAAAGTACTGGGTCGGGACGAGGCGGTACTCAATGCGGGTGATCGCGATGCGCCCCGGCGTTAAAGAAAAAGGGCCGGCATGGCAGACCCCGCACGTTCAACAGCTGAGCGTCGCGAGCCTCCCCACATCGAAATACCCGGTCTCACCCGCCTGCTCGATGAGTGCCTTGGGCAAGGTCAATTAATACCTGGCGGTCATCTTGACCAGTCTGTTGTTCCCCGAGAAAAATAAGGATTCCTTCGCTTTACGCGGCGAAGGTCAATGTTTCAGGTGCCGTAGCATCTCGAACCGCCAAGGGCGCGGAATGGAAACTGCGCTGAACCGGGATGGCAAATCGAGGCTGAATGGAGAAGATTTGCATCCGGCGCGATGTGCTTCGGTTATCGCGCCATCTTCGCCAGGCACCTGCCTGGGAACCGCCTTCTCCCCGAGACGGGCGAGAAGGCTTGAACTTTTTACTGTCAACCCGTTTCAGGAAGCCAAACGTGTCAGGGGCGGCAGGTTACATTCGTTATTCAAGTCGCCGGGCCACGTCGTTACCGCCCGGCGCGCGCGATTTTTTCCGGTTGCTCCAAGCGAGCAAGGGCCGCCGTCACCTTCGCCAACTGCTGCTTGAGCGCGACAATCTCCCGGGCCTGCACTTCCAGCGCCGCCAGCCGCTCGGTCTGCGCGCCAATCACGCGCTGTTGTTTTTGGTATTCGTTGAGCAGCATGGGCGTCAGGTGTTGGTAGTACACGGTTTCGATCTCGCCCCTGGCGTTGCGCGCCACCAGCCCTGGCGCAACCTTTTCCACTTCTTCGGCAATCAGCCCGTATTGCAAAGCGCGGCCCTCAGGGTTTTGGTCGGATTTGTAATGGAAGGTCACCGGACGCAGTTTCATCAGCGTGCTGCTCGCTTCGCCCATGTCGGCGATGTCGTCTTTTACTCGGCGCGAAGAACTCACGGTGCCGAGTTGACCGGTGGTGCTGATCATTACGGGAATCGCGTCGGCAGCCGTAGTGGTAACCCCGCGAACGCCCGCGATAAAGGCATTTAGTTGCGCACCAGGCGTTCCGATGCGGATCGTGCCGACATTGCCCGCTACCCCAACGTGACCAATAACAATGTTGTCGTTGCCAGTCGTTAATGCCGATCCAGCATTAACTCCAACGGCGATATTGTTGCTACCCGAGATGACCCGGCCGGCACCGTACCCGAGGACGGTATTGCTGCCGCCGGACACATTGCTCTCCAAAGCAAATGCGCCGACCGCGACATTGCCGCCACCGCTGTTAGTAGCGAACATTGCGCTCACACCCAAACCGGTGTTGCTGTTGCCGGTGGTGTTACTGCGCAACGCGTTCAATCCCATGGCGACATTGTCATCGCCGTCCGTAATGGCGTTCAGCGCCAGAAATCCGGTGGCTGTGTTGTTATTGGCGTTGATTAGCGTGAAGTTACCAGCCAGCTCGCCGAGGAAGGTATTGCCGAAACCAAAATTATGCAGGAAGCGGTTCGCTCCTTTCACGATATTGCCCGAGGTCGGCGTCGAATTTGCCAGCACAATGTTGCCACCCGTGACTGTCGTCTCAATCGTACCGAGCCGGGGCGCGACATTCACCCCTTCCAGCGTGGTAATGCGCCCATCTGCATCGCTGAAATTGGCGTTCACCTGCGCGGCGCTGATGGGCGTGCCGGCGGTGAAAGACGGAAACGGCACGGCAGCCAAGGCCAGCATGCCCGAGCTGAGAATCAAGGCGCCGCCGATGAGCTGCGCGCGGCCAGGTTTGAACTGTTTCAAGGTTTTCAAGACAGACATGGTGATTCTCCTCGCATGAAATGAAATTTATCAAGACTGAATCAAGCACCCCAGTTGCAGTTATTCCAGGTGGAACTGTCCCAGGTGCAGGTGGTGCTGCTCGGAGCCGGCGCCGCTCCGCCATCACCACCCCCGCCGCCACACCCGGCAAGCACGGCGAGAACGAACAACATGAAAATACCGGTCAGGCTGCGTTTGCTGGTCATGGTTTTCTCCCTTGTAACACTCGACATGTGACTCTGCGTGTGACGCGCTCTCGGGCTGCGCATTGCTTCGTTCACGAAGTCCGGTGCGCGGTAAGCGCCGATGCTCGTCACTGCGCAAAAGTGAATCGCAAATCGCGGCGCTTGTCTATTGGCCGAAAGTACCGGTACTAAAGTATTGGGGGACCTCCCGGCGGGCCGTTCGCTGCGTTTAATTGCAAGACCGCGCTGGTCAATGGCGACGGCTTGAGGCAAAGTGAAGTCATTTGAAGAAGCCCACGCCGCCGGAGTATCCATCATGAATCTGCTCATCGCCGATGATCACACGCTGTTTCGCGAGGGCCTGCGCTATTTGCTGGCGCAGCTCGACAGCGAGGTGAACGTGTTCGAGGCTGCTGACTACGATGCCGCAGCCACGTTGCTGGCGGCACACCCGAACGCGGATCTGGCATTGGTCGATCTGCATATGCCCGCGCTCAAGGCAGCCGGCGCCCTGGAGAAGTTGATCCAGGGTGCGGGTACGGTGCCGGTGGTGGTGCTCTCAGCGGAGATGGATGCGCGCGAAGTGCGCCGCGCGCTCGACGCCGGGGCGATGGGCTACATCCCGAAGAATGAATCGGCTCAGGTGATGTTGAGCGCGCTGCGCCTGGTGCTCTGCGGCGGGGTGTACCTGCCGGAGAAGTTGTTACGTGCCGGTGGCGCGAGCCTGCGATCCGACGCGAGTATCGTCTTAACGCAGCGTCAGCAGGATGTATTGCGGGAACTGGCCCTGGGGAAATCCAACGAAGCCATCTCCGAAGAGTTGGGTCTGGCGCTCTCCACGGTGAAGACGCATATCAGCGCGCTGCTGAGTATTCTCGGTGCGCAGAATCGCACCCAGGCTCTGCTCGCGGCCAGGCAAACAGGGCTGCTGGGAAAATAAGCGCCGGCCCGCGCCCCGGTGGCCGGAATTTTTTGGCATTGAGGGTGGCCGAAGTTTTTTCGGCATTGAGATGGTCATGGCGTTGCCGCTGCATCTGCCAGCAAGCATTTGCCGCGGGGTCAAGCGCCAGTGACGGCGCTGCGCAGGAAGGCGCGAAGTTTGCCCGGTGGCGTGGGTTTGTGCAGGAAGGCAATGTCTTCTTTCGCGATTTCGTCAAGCCGTTGTGCGGCGGTGTCGCCGGTGATAATTAGCGCGGGAATGGCGGCGCCGAACCGGCGCCGGATTTCGTGGATCGCCGCGGTGCCGGTTTGTTCATTTTGCAGCCGGTAATCGGCGATGATGGCATTGGGCGCTTCGTCGAGCATACCGAGCGCCTCGTCAAGCGAGGCGGCGGTCACAACCCGGTAGCCCCAGATCTCCAGCAGTTCACGCATGCCTTTGAGCACGCTCGTATCGTCGTCTATGATCAATACCGTAATCGAGGCAAGGTGCGCGGCCCAGTCTTCAAATTGCGGCTCCGCCGCTTCCCGCGCTTTGGCGCGATCCCCCAACGGCAATTGAAGTGTGAAAGTCGTGCCTTCGCCGGGCGCGGAACGCAGTTCAAGCCGGTGTCCCAGAATCAGGTTCAGGCGCTCAACGATGGCGAGGCCGAGGCCGAGGCCCTTGGTGCGATCACGCTCGGGATTGTGCAATTGAAAAAACTCGCGAAAGATGTCGCGATGGTGCTCGGGGGCGATGCCTATACCGGTGTCGCTGACGTCGATGCGCGCGACTCCACTCTCGTGCGTGCAGTCGATGCGAACGCCGCCTTTTTCGCTGTAACGCAAGGCGTTGCCGATCAGATTGCGAAGCATCGTTTCAAGCAGGACCGGGTCGGTCTGCACCACGGTCTCGCTTTCGCGGCAATACCATGTCAGCGCTTTTGCCTGCGCCTGCGGCTCATATTCCCGGGTGAGTCTGGCGAGCAGGGGCGCGAGATTGACATCGCGCGTGCGCGCCTTGACGAGACCGGCGTCGAGTTTGGACAGATCCAGCAGCGCATCGAGCAGCCCACCGAGTGCCGTCACACTCTGATCGATATGGCCCAGCAGCGGGAGCGCCTCCGCGCTGGTAACGCGCTCGCGCAGCGCAGCGGCAAACAGTCCAAGCGCGTGCAATGGCTGGCGCAGATCGTGGCTGGCGGCGGCAAGGAATTTCGATTTGGCAGTACTGGCTTGTTCCGCGAGTTGCGTCTGCGCGCGCAGCTTTTCGACCAGCTGCTCGTTTTCGAACTGGAACGCGATGCCGTCCATGGTGGTTTTGTAAGCCTGCCGGACCATGAAATCCAGGACGATCAGATATACCCCGAGCCCGGCAGCGAGACCTAATGATCCCGCCTCGCCGGTCAGAATCAGTGCCAGAATCGCCAGCCCGATGGCCGGAATGGCGAAAAAGTACTGCGTGGTGGGCCAGTAGGAGGTTGCGAATATCGAACCCGCCGCGTTGCCGATGGCCATCACCAGCACCAGCATCTGCTGGCTCAGAGACTCGACCATCAGAATCAGCAAGCAGGCACTGCCCCAGATGAATCCGTCCACACCGGAGAAAAATGAAAGCCGGCGCGCGTGGCGGGTAGCCTGGGCCAGTTCCGGCGGGCCGTGACGCGCCTGGCGCACCATGTACTCGCGTGCCAGCAGATATTGTCCACAGGGTACTGTCAATGCTGCGGCCCACCACGCGAGCAGCCACCAGGACGGCACGTCGCCCCAGAACACCAGCACAACCGGCGCGGGCAAAAAGGTCAATGCCAACGCTGAAGACCGGATTATCAGGGTTAGCCGCCTGACGGCTTCGACCGTCACCTGCGCCGAGTAGCTGCCCGGCAGGACGAACATTCTGCGCAACAGGGAATTCATGGCAACAACGTATCAGCGGGCGGATTAGACAAGTCGGCTGGAAGGCCTGGGTGAATCTAGGTGGCTGGGGATGAGCTTGTCAAGCGCTTCCCGGCGCTTCCCGGTGCTTGCGATCTGGCAGAGCGGCTGGTTTGACACCGCCCGCCGGCGCGCTGTAAAAGTGCAGTTCGCGCGCATGGCGCGAAATGAATAACAATTCACCGGGGAGAATCATGGCTACACCAGGCAAGGGCGGACTGTGGATCGACATCAAAGCCGCGGACGGCGGCACATTCAAGGCCTACTTTGCCGTGCCCGCTTCGGGCAAGGGGACGGGCATCGTGCTGTGCCAGGAAATTTTTGGCATCAATGCCTACATCCGCGAAGTCGCGGATTACTACGCCGAGGAAGGTTATGTGGTGCTGGCGCCGGACCTGTTCTGGCGGCTGGAGAAAAATGTCGAACTGGGCTACACGGAGGCGGACTGGAAGAAAGCCTTTGATCTTCTCCAGCGATTCGATACGGACCAGGGCGTTAAAGACATCGCCACCGCGGTGCAAACACTGCGCGCGCGCCCGGAAGTTGCGGGCAAAGTCGGCGCGCTGGGCTTCTGTCTGGGCGGGCGACTGGCGTATCTCGCGGCGGCGCGCGCAGGCGTGGATTGCGCGGTTGGCTATTACGGCGTGACTATCGAGAAATATCTGAACGAGGCGGCAAACATAAAAGTGCCGATGGTGTTGCACTTCGCCGCCGAGGATAAATACGCGCCGCCGGAGACGGTCGAACAGATCAAGGCTGCATTCAAAGGCCGCTCAGAGATCGAAATCTATGTCTATCCCGGCGTAGACCACGCCTTCGCGCGCACCGGCGGCATGCATTACGACCGCCCGGCGCACATGATGGCGCATTCGCGCTCGATTGCGTTATTGCGCAAGGTGATGGGCCCGCACTACGACTTGTCCGCCCTGTGGGAAACCCACACCATGCACGAGTTCGGCACCCGCGATGTGGACGCGACCATGAAGACCATGGTCACGCAACCTTACGTCAATCACATTCCCACGCTGACCGGCGGCGTCGGCCACGATCAGTTGAAGCGTTTCTACAAGCATCACTTCATCCCGACCACACCGAAGGATACCAAACTGATTCCGATTTCGCGCACCATCGGCGCGGACCGGTTGGTGGACGAGATGTTATTTTGCTTCACTCACGATATCGAGATCGACTGGATGCTGCCCGGCATCGCACCGACTGGCAAATATGTCGAGATCCCGCTGGTGGCAATTGTGAATTTCCGCGGTGACAAGCTCTATCACGAGCACATCTACTGGGACCAGGCCTCGGTGCTGGTGCAGATCGGCAAGCTTGATCCGAAAGGATTGCCGGTGGCGGGGATCGAAACGGCGAACAAGCTCAAGGACGAGAAATTGCCATCCAATGCGCTGATGAAGAAGTGGGCGGCGAGCGAAGACAAAGGGTGAGTTAACATTTTTCCCATACGAGAGCGAGGGTAAACGCTAGAGAAAAACAACATTAAGGTCGTCTCCCTTACCCCGCCCCTCTGCTCCGCTTCAAGTGTTCCCTTGTCCCGGAGGGAGAGGGAGGCAGGAAACTCGCCCTCCGGGTGAAGGGGGCGGCAGGAGCCCCCAAGGAGAACGGCAGGAAGCCCCCTCTCCCTCCGGGAGAGCAACCGTGTTCCAAGTCAAGTGGTTTTGGGGTTCCACGGCGTATTGTTTTTCAACATTGAGTTCATGATGGTCAGTAACTTTCTCATGCAGGCGACGATAACCACTTTAGGCGCCTTTCCTGCCTTTTTGAGG
>JANLTJ010000029.1:0-20901 GCA_031362885.1 Betaproteobacteria bacterium | reverse complement strand
CGCGGACCGTTGCCAGTTCGCACTTCGGTCCCAAGTTTGGTCAAGACACCAGAGGTTGGGTTGATGGCGAATGTGGTTATATCTTGAGAGCCTGAATTCGCGACGTAGGCGAATCGCCCGGTTGGTTCCCCGGTCACCGAGTATGCCGCATTACCAGCCGGCATTTCAGTGCCTAATTTCAACAAATCGCCGGTGAGAGAGTTGATCGAAAAAGTCGTCACGTTGTGACCTTCAGAGTTCGCGGTATATGCAAAATGACCGCTGGGATGCACCGTAATTGATCTCGGCCATGTATCAGTTATTCCCGTGCTCACTTCAGTCAACGCGCCGGAGGTAGAGTTCATTTCGAAAGCAGTTACGCTGTTGTCGAGGAGGTTCGCTGCGAACGCAAACCGCCCTTGGGGATCTATTGCTAACGACCAAGTCCCACTACGGGCAGGCACTTCTGTGCCGACTTCCAATAACGTCCCGCCGATCGGATCAATTGCAAAGGTGGTCACATTGTTCGATCCGAAATTGGCTACGTAGGCAAATCGCCCGCTGGGATCGATTGTTATCGAATTTGGTGCACCGCCGGCCGCTACTTCTGTGCCGACTTCCGATAACGTCCCGGCGATCGGATCAATCGCAAAGGTGGTTACGTTGTTGGAACCGAAATTGGCTACATAGGCAAATCGTCCGCTGGGATCGACCGTTATCAATGTGGGGGCATCTCCAGCAAGTACCCGGTTACCAATTTCTGTCAAAGCTCCGGTCATTTGATTAATTGAGAACGACGTCACGTTGTCAGCGCCGAAATTGGCCACATACGCGAAGCGGCCACTGGGGTGCACCGCTACCGAAAAGGGTTGATCGCCGGCATCTTCATCGGCGCCGACTTTCGTCAGAACCCCGGTAGTCGGATTAATCGAAAAAGTGGACACCGTGTCAGAATCCGAATTCGCCACGTAGGCGAAGCGGGGCGTAACAGTTGCCGGCGTGCCTCTCAAATAAGCCATTGAGACCGGACCACTGCGGGCGGCGATGCTGCGCGAGTTGGTCAACGCTCCGGTCGTCTGATTGATGGTGAAGGTCGTGATCCCGCCGCCGTTGCGATTGGTGACCGTGATGAATGCGCCGGTGGGATCGACCGCAATCGCTTCCGGGGTGTCGCCGACCGGGCAGTTCTGAACCGTACCGCAGTTGATCCGGGTGAGGGTTCCGTCGGCCTGCACGGCGAAGGCCGAAAGGCTGGCAGTATCAGCGTTGGCGGTGTAGAGCCAGCGGCCGCTTTGATGCACGGCCAGCGCGCGCACGGTGCCTCCGGCTGGGGACATGCCGTTGGCGGCGAGAAGTCCCTGGGCATTGACTGTAAATGCGCTCACGATGCTGGAGTCGTTGCCGACATAGGCGAACTGACCGTTTGGCGTGAAAGCGATGGCGAAAGCAGCGGCGCCAACAGACGGGACGGGCGCGCCACTCGGCGGAGTCAACGTGCCGTCGGTCTGGTTGATCTGATAGATACCGATATCGCGCGTCCCCTCATGCGTTACGTAGAGCACCTGTCCGTTTGGGTGCAGACGCGCTGTGCGCGGTACGCTGGTGCCCACGGAAAAAGTCTGTACTGCCGGGTCCAACGCGCCGGTCGTCTGGTTGATGGCATGGACAGTAATGCTGTTGTCGCCCCTGTTGACAACGTACGCAATCGCGCCGGCCGAATTGAAGGCAATGCTGACCGGATCGATTCCTGTGGCGCAGCCTTGTATGCCGGCGCCAGGATCGCAGTCCACCGCGCTCAATGCGCGCGTGGTAGGGTCGATGGCGAACACGCTCACGTCATCCGAACCGACATTCGTGGTGTAGGCAAAGTGCCCGGTGGGGTCGATCGCGATCGACTGCGGCTGATCGCCGGTCAGTACATAGCCATGGTGGCGCAACTGCCCCGTGGCGTCGTTCGAGATCAGGACAGAGACGGTGTCGTCGTTGAAGTTGGCGACGTAAGCAAAGTGCAAATTGTCGGGTGGCATAACTGCGGTGCCACCGGTTGATTCGCCCCCGCCGCCGCCGCCACCTCCGCCGCCTCCCCCGCATGAGACGAAGGCGACGCTGAGAAGGGGGACAAAAATGACCAAGGTCGGCAGGCTGAGTATGCCGGAAAGGATCCTGCGCCCGCCGGCTCTTGCGGAAGGAGGCGCAACGCCGGACATCGAGTCAATGATTCTTTCTTTGTGCGAATCGGCCACGGACAGAGAATATAGCAGTATCGCCGCTTAGTGAAGAACCGAAATTCGCGGTATTGTTGTCGCGCGGGAAACCAGCCGGACAAGGTGCCGCCTGGATAACGCTTTCTCAGGGGAAATTCATGCCAATCGGCAGCACCATCGGATTTGGAAACCGTTCGATTTAGATGCCGTGCGATTTAGACACCATGCGATTTATATCTGGCCGGTACGAACGTGATGTGCCGGTTTCCGGTCTGGCTACCGTACTGCGTCCGGCCCCGCTTTCGGGTCTCCACGCATGAGCCTCGACATGCGCTGGCTGGCGCCGGTGGCGATTTTCGCCATTGCTCCGCAATGCATAGCCGCCAAGTACATGAGCGCGGAACAGGCGCGGGCGCTGATATTTCCGGTTGCGGACGCGTTTGTGCATAAGCCGTTGCAACTGACGCCCGGGCAGAGGCAGGAAATCGAGCGCGCGTCGGGCGTGCGCGGGCGGGCCGCGCAACAGCAAGTCTGGCAGGCCATGTCCAGGGGCAGGATGATCGGGTGGTTCTTCATCGATCAAGTCATTGGCAAGCATGAGCTCATCACCTATGGGCTGGGAATAAACGCCGACGGCAGCGTGAGTCAGGTCCAGATCATCGAGTACCTCGAAGCTTATGGCTCCCAGGTGCGCTATCCGGCCTGGCGTGACCAGTTCGCCGGCAAGACGGTGGCAAGCCCGCTGGAGGTAGAGCGCGATATTGGCAACATCGCCGGGGCAACGCTTTCAGTTCGCCATCTGACCGATGGCATCAAGCGGTTGCTGTTTCTGCACGACTCGGTGTTGCGATGAGCGCCAGTTCGCGAAAAAGCGGCGGGCTGGTTTACTCCACGGGTCTCGGAAGAATGTGTCCCGCTTGTCGGCAAACGGTCGAACGCTGCACCTGCAAGCGCAGTACGCCCAGTGCCACGCCGGATGGCGTTGTGCGGGTGTCCCGCGAGATCAAGGGGCGCGGCGGAAAAACGGTCACGCTGATCAAAGGACTGGCGCTGAAACCGGACGAATTGATGCAGCTTGCCAAGGTGCTCAAGACCGCCTGCGGGTCGGGTGGTACCGTCAAGGACGGGGTGATCGAAGTGCAGGGCGATCATTGCGACCGTGTGCTGGAGATGCTTGCGCAACAAGGCTTGAAGGCCAAACGCGCCGGCGGCTGAGAATAGTTCGTTAAGAGTAATTCTTCGGGAGGAAGTGGACATGGCTGAGATCGGGACCAAGCTGGTATTCGAGAATGAGCGCATCCGGGTGTGGGAATTTACTTTGCAACCGGGCGAGACCATCGAGGCGCACCAGCACGATCTGGATTATTTTTTCTACCCCATTGAGGGCGGAACACTGGAAGTGACCCGCGCGAGCGGCGTAACCCGGGCCACGCTCAAAGCGGGTGAGGTTTACTTCCGGAAAGGCGGCGATACTCATGCGGCGAAGAACGTCGATGACCATCGCTATCATGAAGTGCTGGTCGAGCTGAAGGCCTGAGATGTTGCCGGGAACAGATTCCATGCGCGAGATGCACGAAGGCGGTTGTGTGTGCGGCAACGTGCGCTATCGAATCACCGGCGCAGCCTTTCTGGCGACGATCTGCCACTGCAAGTTCTGCCAGAAGCGCACCGGCAGCGCTTTTTCCGAATCGGCCTTTTTCAAGTTGGAGCAGGTGCGGCTATCGGGAGGCGCGATGGTGACCTACGAACATCGGTCCGATGAAAGCGGCCGCTGGCTCAAAATGGAATTTCGTCCGCGTTGCGCAACCACGGGCACCTGAACGGCGCAACGGCGTCCAGGTGTGCGCGGGATTTCCGCCGGCACGTTCGACGACCCCAACTGGCTGAAATTTCAGCGCCACATCTGGACCCGCTCGGCACAGCCGTGGGTGACAATACCGGCGGCTATGGAATGCTTCGAGCAGGGCGCGCCGGTTTGAACCCGGGTCTGCGCAGCGTACGCAAGCTTCAGGGCTTGCGGTCATGGGCCGGAATACGGAACTCGCGTTTTTCCTGGATCAGCGGAACCGCCGCATTGATGAAGGCGAGCGACGGATTGTCCTCGCAATACCGGTCTACATAGACATCGACCGCCGCCAGATCCGGCATGGCGCTCAGTTGGACCTGGTTGGCCGAATTCCCGAAGTTGTAGCCTGAAACGAAGCCGCGAAACCAGGCCCGGTACTGGGCACGCAGGAATTCGTCATCCCGGGAGCGTTTCCACGCCGCGCAGGAAGTGTTCTCAAAACTGAATACGGCGATATCCGGCACATCTTGAGCCCTGGCCGTCGACACGGCAGCAAGACACAGTACCGATAGCCAAAGGCAAGTCGAATTCATCCTGCATTCCTCCTTGCTGACGCCTTCCCCCGGCTTTGGTGGTACGGTCAGTTTCAGGGGCGAGTCTGGCGGGAGAGACAATGGTCTCGACCGCAAGACGGGTTTAGCGCATGGGAAGGTCGCGGGTATTTTAATCCTTCCGCACCAGCCGATTCGGATCGTTCGCCAGGCACTGATCATTCTGGCACTGATCATCCCGGGGCCGATCCTCAAGAAATCCGCGAATGCTGCCGTTGACGGGGCACTTGCAGGAGCTTCCGATGACGAGCGCATTGAACGATATCTGTAGCCTGGACCCGGCGCAGAGCAGTGCCGTGCTTGTTCCCGAAGATGAGGACGCCCTTGCGGCCTTGTTCGAGAACTGGGATCGATATTCAGAGATTGGCGCCATGCTGCGGCCAATATCACCGCTGGCCATCAATCTGCTGCGCCTGGATCCGGAATCGGCCACGCCGTTGCGCGATCTGGCGAAGATCATCGAAAGCGATCCGATACTCGCGGCACGCCTGCTGGGCCTTGCGAACTCGGTTGCGTTCGCCGGGTCATCGAAACCGGTCTTCAAGTTAAGCGACGCCATCGCCCGTCTGGGCGCCGATACGGTACTTACCGCGGCTTTCGCCCAATTGGCCGCGCAATGGTTACGCGGCGTATCGAGGACAACGGACGCGTCACTGCTTCACGATCTGTGGTTTGAATATCTGGTTACGGCACACAGCGCGCGTGAAATCGCAAGGCGACTTCCCGATGACCAGGTGGACCCGGCGCTTGCCTATGCGGCGGGCCTTTTGCACGATGTCGGAACCATCGCCCTTATCTGTGCGCAACCGGAGTCGATGTCGCGTTTCGTGCGCAGCGGATACGGATTCGGTGGGCCGCTTTACCCGCCCTTCGTGAGAGCGCACACCCTGCTCGGTGCCGCAATGTTGCGCCGATGGCGCACGCCGGGCGAAATCGCCGTGGTTGCGGCATGCCATCACGAGCAGCCGCTGTTGTCCGGAGCTCTGGCGGTCACGGTTTTTCTTGCCGATCATCTTCATCTGGCCGTGCTCGACCACGATCGCGCTCTATTCGAGAATCCGAGTACCCTTGCGCTGGGATGCTTCAATCCGGCAAACGAGCGTATCGACGCGGCCCTTGCGACGCTGGATGTCGCCGATCAAATGGACTCGATCGTGGGGCGCGTCGCCGCAGATTGTCAGGCCATCGAACTGCTGGCCAAAGCCATACGGTTGTAGTGCTCGGGCATCCCGCCGGTACCCGAATTGCGGCGGCCAGGGCAGGCGTGGTGCATGGCCTTTCTCACTCCGGCCTGGAAAACAGATGGGAAATCGAGTTGGCGTAGTACGTCAGCAATTGCCTGTTTTCCGGGACGACGCGATACAACCCGTTTTCTTCGCTCACAAAGTGCCGCAGCAACAGCATGCGCAAACCGGCCTCGATGGCGTAGTCCTGGTCACCACGCGGAATGTAGAGTTGCGCTCCGCGTGCCGCCAGTTCCTGCTGCAACTCAAACGCGCGGCCCTTGAGTTCCAGCGCACTGAGGTCGCGCAGCGGATGCTCAAGCAAAACTTTGGACATCAGCGCCACTGGCAACACCGGCATGACCGCCTTGATCCGGGTTACCAGTTCAGTCCCGAGCGCCTGCACCCGCTCCTGCCGCTGCGCATCGGGCGCTGAGCGCCAGTCCAGGCCGCGCGAGTGCTCACGCAGGGACAAAGGCACTCCGAAATTCACGCAGGCATAGCCGAAGCGGTACCAGCGCCCGACCAGCCGCAGGCCGAGTTGTTGCAGGACAAACTCCAGCGTATTGCGTATGGCGCGGCCCAAACCGACCGGCGCCGGATGCGGGTCGAGTTTGCGCACCAGCGTGCGGTCTTCCAGCACCCGGTCGTAGTTCACCGCCACTGGAACAAATACGACATCGCGCGTGCCGGCTGGATCGAATCCGCGCAGGATGTAATCGATCAATCCCAGTTTCGGCATGCGCATGGCCCCGTCGGTGCTCAATCCGCCTTCCGGAAACACCGCCTGGGTGACGCCGGCTTCGGTTGCCAGTTGTACGTAACGTTGCAGCACGGCGCGATAAAGCGGGTCGCCGGAATTGCGGCGCACGAAATACGCCCCCATGGCGCGAATCAATGACTGCATTGGCCAGATGCGCGCCCACTCGCCAACGGCGTAGGACAATGCCGCGCGCTCGGCGGCGAGGAACGCGACCAGCACATAGTCGAAATTGGAGCGGTGATTGATGACGAATACCACCGTGGATTTTGGATCGATCGCCGAGAGTGCCCGCTCATCCGCGTAGCCGACCCTTACCCGGTAGAGTGAACGCGCAATGACCTTGGCCAGCCAGTAACCGATGCGAAAATACAAATACGCATTGAAGGACGGCACAATTTCTCGGGCATAGCGGTCCGCCCGCTGTCGCGCCCCCCGGAGAGACAGGCCGGTTTCCTCGACGCTGCGCTGCAACGCCATCTGCACCTTGTCGTCGTGATACAGGCGTTCGATCAGCGCCTGACGGCGAGCCAGCTTGAACTGCGTGATCGGCAGATGCAGTTTCGACCCCAGTTCGCTCAGAACCACCTCCGCCCGCCAACGGATGGCTCTGCGCAGCAGCGGGTACAGGAGATGCTCGAGCGCGGCCCAGATCGCCAGGATTGCAAGCAGAGCGAACAGCCAGACTGGAAGGGTGATGTTCCCGGTCACGAACCGTACGGTGTCCCGTTCTTGTGCAGGAACCGCCATTTCCCGCCGCCGCCCAGCACCGCCTGGATGTCGTCGTCCGGGTAGGTGGTGCTATCGCCGGCGTTGCGGTCGCCTGCTTCGAGATAAAGAACGTCGCCCTCGCCGTGGTTTGCCAGTTGGTGCCCGTTGCCGGCTTTGAAACCAGCGCACATTCCCGGAGCCAGTGGCGTCTCCCCTTGATCCGTGATGAGTACCGGATGTCCACTCACGATATACACAAACTCATCCTGCTTTGTGTGCGCGTGTCGCAGGGCGGAGACCGCACCCGGAGCCAGGCGCGTGAGGTTTACTCCGAAATTCGTCAATCCGAATAAATCACCCAGCGGACGCTTTTCCCGGCCCGCCAAGCGCGATGGGAACGGCTCCGGATAATGGGACGGCTGCGTTCGTGTTGGTGCATCCAGGGCAGTGATCGCGGTCGGCAATTTTGCAGTCACGATAAAACTCCAGCAGGTTGATGGGTGACGCGGCAGTTCGCGGCCCGGCGCGCATTATTGAAGCACCCTGTGACGACCGGCGCGCTGCGATAAAATTGCCCAACGCTATATGGGAGGCATTTCTAGCGCATCCTGCCGCGAAACGCAATCGTGCCACCGCGAAAGAGGGCGCAGCTACACGGAACCGGACCGCCTTTCAGCCGATTTATTTTCCAAGGGAGTAAGCATCATGCCGGGATTAACGCTCGATATCGCAAGACAATGTCTCAATCACGCAATGGCCAGGGCCAAACAGGACTTCGACAAACCGATCTGCGTTTCGGTGTGCGATGCGCAGGGATTCTTGCTCGCCTTCGCGCGCATGGAGGGCGCACCCGTGCGCAGCATCCAGATTTCGCAAGGCAAGGCCTATACCGCAGCGCGCATGGGCGTCTCGACCGAGGCGGTTCTGGAGCGTTTGAAGAGAGAGGGCATCGAGATCGGCTACTTCTGCGATCCATTGATGACGGCACTTCCCGGGGGCAGCGTGCTCAAGGATGTCTCCGGCACAATGATCGGTGCGGTTGGTGTAAGTGGGCTCACCTCGGCGCAGGATCAGATGATTACCGACGCCGTCGCCGGGTTGGTTCTGTCCGGCAAGTGACCCGATTACCATAGCCACGGCTGATAGCCTGCCCATGCTGTTTACTCCTCCAATCAACGTGCAGACGAAGGTATTCGCGCGCCTGCCGGAGGAACTGAAGTCCGCCGGTCAGAAAAAGTCCGGTCAGAGCAGGGATTGGGCGGCGGCGCAGCCGATAGGCGCACCGGCAGGCTCGCTGCTGGAAGGCCCGTCGTTCGACCGCGAGGGCAATTTCTGGTGCGTCGATATCCAGAACGGCCGGGTGTTCAAGGTGGCGCGCGACGGGGTGTTTCAGGTCATCGCGCAATACGACGGCTGGCCCAATGGATTGAAGTTTCACCGCGACGGGCGCATCTTCATTGCCGATTACCGGCACGGCATCATGCTGCTGGACCCGGTTAACGGGAAAGTGACGCCTTATCTGGTTGAGGCCAGTGGCGGGTGCTTCAAGGGCGTCAACGATTTATTCTTTGCATCCAGCGGCGACTTGTATTTCACCGACCAGGGATTGACGGGTTTGCACGATCCAAGCGGGCGCTTGTTCCGCTTGAGCGCCGCTGGCAAGCTCACCTGCCTGCTCGACAACATCCCGAGTCCGAACGGGCTGGTGATGAGCCACGACGAATCGCATCTCTATGTGGCGGTGACGCGGGCCAATGCCGTGTGGCGGGTGCCGTTTCTGCGCGATGGCGGCATTGCCAAGGTGGGTGTGCAAATTCAGTTGTCAGGCGGCGTCGGACCTGACGGCCTCGCCCTGAACGACGAAGGCGGGCTGATTGTGGCGCATGTCGGCCTGGGATCGGTGTGGATCTTCAACGCCGCGGGCGAACCCACACACCGGATCAAATCGTGCATGAGCAATTACACAACCAATGTCGCGTTCGGCTGGCCGGATCGCAATACGCTCTACATCACGGAATCGGGGAGCGGAACCATTCTCACAGCGCCAGTCGATGTGCCTGGAAAAGTGATGTTCTCGCACACCTGAAACGCCTCTGAACACGGCCTGATCGGTCATTCCCGCGCAGGCGGAAATCCAGGATTCTCAAAGGCAACTGGTTCTGCATTTGCGCGGGAACTGACCTTGAAAGCGGATTCCGTAATCTGGCTTGGAATGCACAACAACCTGCCCTGCAACTACACCAGGGCATCCTGATACGCCGAACCCAGCAAGGCGCGCGCACTCTCCTCGAAGCCAGCCTCGTCGAGGCGCGTGACCTTGATGCGAAGCGCATCGGTCAGGCCGGGATAATTGGTTCCCATTGAACGGGTGTACGCCGGGTCGTAATGGGTGGCGAGCAGATCCCCAACCAGGTCTTCCCAGGCGCCAGCGTCGATCTGTGCCAGCCAGCGCTCGACAACGGCCCTGGAGTGCAGCGCGGTGAGCCGCGACAGTTGCGTCTTCAGGCCTTCCGGTTCGGCCAGAAAATGTCCATACTCGCCGATGAGGAATGGCACGCGCTGCGCCAGCGGCGCTTCAACGCGCACACAGCGCGACTGGCGCATGCGCTTGAGCAGCGTTTCCGGTACCTGCACGCTGCCGATTTTTCTGCTCTCCGCCTCCACGAATACCGGGCGGCTCGCTTCGAATTTGCGCAAGGCGTTCCAGATCAGGCTGTCGAACATTTTCTGCGCCGGTTGCCCGTCCCCGGGCAGCTCACCCAGCACCGAACCGCGATGGCGCGCCAGCGCTTCCAAGTCCAGCACCTGGGCACCCTGCGCCGAGAGCGCCTGCAAAAGCCGGCTCTTGCCGGTGCCGGTCGGCGCGCAGATGACTCGAAAGTCGAAGCCCTGCGGAAGCTCTTGAAGCTGCTCAAGCATGCCGCGCCGGTAGCTCTGATAGCCGCCGTGCAGCGAGGCTGCATCCCAGCCGATTTCACGCAGGATCAGAGTCATGGATCCCGAGCGTTTGCCGCCGCGCCAGCAATAGATAAGCGGCCTCCAGCGCGCATCGCGCGCGGCGAAATGCATCTCGATGTGCCGTGCAGCGTTTCTGGCCACCAGCGCGGCGCCCACCTTGCGCGCTTCGAATGCAGAAACCTGCTTGTACATCGTGCCGACCCGCGCGCGCTCTTCGTTGCTGAGCACCGGGCAGTTCGCCGCGCCCGGCACATGGTCGATGGCAAATTCAGCCGGCGAGCGCACATCGACGACTTCGTCGAATTCATCAAGCTGTGCCAGGGCGACGCTGCTTTCGTATCTCACGGATGGCGTAACCGGAACGAGGGTGCGGTATTCTAAGCGCTACGTTGAGAGTGGCGCGAAGGTAAAAGTGGGATATTCTTGGCGCTGCCTATTGAGCATTCCACAATACATGACAGAATTCCTGGTCAAGTTCGTTTCCCTCATCCCCACCCTTCTCCCGGAGGGAGAAGGGCTCTTTTCCTCCCTCTCCCTCCGGGAGAGGGATTGAGGGTGAGGGAAACACGTGTCATGAATTACGAAAAGATCAATAGGTCCTGATCTGTCATTCCTGCCCGGGCGACCGAACCCGATCATAGCGACCCACATGAACGCTCCCACAGAAAGCCCAATTCGCATGACCGCTCTCAGCCATGGCGGCGGCTGCGGTTGCAAGATCGCCCCGGCCGTATTGTCAGAGATTCTTTCGCGCACGCCGCTGCGCACCGTGCCGAAGGAACTGCTGGTCGGCATCGAGACCAGCGACGACGCTGCGGTGTATCGCCTGAACGACAACCAGGCCATCGTTGCCACCACGGATTTTTTCACACCCATCGTCGACGATCCATACGACTTCGGGCGCATTGCGGCGACCAATGCCATTTCGGATATCTACGCCATGGGCGCGCAACCGATATTCGCGCTCGCCGTGGTCGGCATGCCGCTCGATAAACTGCCGGTCGATGTCATCCAGCGCATTCTGGCCGGCGGCGAGTCGGTGTGCGCGGCGGCGGGCATTCCGATCGCCGGCGGCCATTCCATCGACACGCTGGAACCCATCTACGGCCTGGTGGCCCTGGGCATCGTGCATCCGGACAAGGTCAAGCGCAACAGCCGCGCGCAGGCGGGCGACAAGCTGATTCTCGGCAAGCCTCTGGGCGTGGGCATTCTTTCCGCAGCGCTGAAGAAGGGAAAGCTGTCCTCCGAAGGCTATCGGCAAATGCTGGCCGCGACCACGCAGCTCAATACCCCGGGCTTGAAACTTTCGCAGTTGCCCGGTGTGCACGCCATGACGGATGTCACCGGATTCGGTCTGGCCGGTCACTTGCTCGAAATCTGCCGCGGCTCCACGCTCGGTGCCACTGTGCGCTTCGATGATCTGCCGATTCTTGATGAAGCGCGGGAATGGGTCAGACAGGGCGTGGCTACAGGCGCATCGGCGCGCAACTGGGCGGGATATGGTCATGAAGTGAGCTGTCCCGCGGATTTCGCCGACTGGAAACGCCAGCTCGTTACCGACCCGCAGACCTCCGGCGGATTGCTGGTCTCCTGCGCACCGGAGTGCGCGAACGAAGTGCTGCAAATTTTCCATGAAGAGGGTTTCGCCACCGCGTGCAGGATCGGCGTCATGTCTGCGGGTGAGGCCGTGCTCACCCTCGCGCCATGAGCAGCCCTGAGCCCAGCACGATCACCTGCGCCACCTGCAAAGCCTGCTGCTGCAAGCTCGAAGTGATCCTCATGGGCGAAGACGATCCGCCCGCGGAATTTGTCGCCAGCGATCAATGGGGTGGACAAGTCATGCGGCGTTTGGCTGACGGCTGGTGCGCTGCGGTGGACCGGGTCACGATGCGCTGCCGGATTTACGATCGTCGGCCAGGCGTTTGCCGCGCTTTCGCCGTCGGCGAAAGCGAGTGCCTGACCGAGCGCCTGGCACTTGGCTTGTGATGGTGCCATGACGGGCCAAACCGACACAGACGAGGTCATTGCCGCGACGCGCACCTGGCTTGAGCGCGCGGTCATTGGCCTGAATCTCTGCCCGTTTGCCAAACCCGTCCATGTTCAACACCGCATCCGCTATGTTGTCAGCGAAGCGCGCAGCGAAGCCGCGCTGGTCAGAGACCTGATGACCGAACTGCGCGCACTGGACGCGGCGGACCCGGCGCAATGCGAGACCACGCTGCTGATTCATCCGCATGTTCTGGGGGAATTTCTCGACTACAACGCATTTCTTGCGCAAGCCGACGACGCGGTGTGCGAGCTTGAACTCGAAGGCGTTATCCAGATCGCAAGTTTTCATCCGCGCTATCAGTTCGAGGATGCCGGACCGGAGGACATCGAGAACTACACCAACCGTTCGCCGTGTCCCATGCTGCATCTGCTGCGCGAGGCGAGCGTCGAGCAAGCGGTTACCACCTATCCGGATACCACGGAAATTTATCGCAGGAACATTGACACGCTACGCAGGCTCGGCCACGAGGGTTGGCGGCGCCTTGGGATCGCGCCCAAAAAGACGGGCGACTCAGGGCGGTAAATGTCCGCGCACTTTTCCGGCCCCGGGTTTCAGCGGCTTCGGATATTGGACCAGCTTCGACGCCTTGCGCTCGAAGGCATCGCGCTTCGCCAGCAGCCGTTCTTGCGCGCCTGAAATGAGCGCGTAGTGCCGTGCACTCACCAGACGATCGTGGATCTCAGCGCAGGCGTTCGCATTAGTCACCCACAATGCCGGATCGAATTTGCGCAAATCCACGGTCGCGGAATAGCTGCGCAGCGTCTTGCAATACTTTTTGTCGAAGTATTCATGAAAGTAGGACATCGCCAGCTCGCGCAGGCTGCGGTAGACCGGGTCGCGATAACGCAATGCCACACCGTTGGTTTTGGATATCGCCCCCCAGCAACCCTTGCGGCGGAAAACGGCCAGAACGTGCGGATAGTCGCCGAGAATGCAGTCCAGATGCACCAGCAGTGGTGGCTCGCCGTGAATCCACAACGCGCAGGCCGCGACGAAAGCACCTTCGATGCAATGGGCACGGCGCTGGCGCAGGACTTCGCGCACCGAGAGCATGGTTTCCCCGTCCGGCTCGTGATTGACCGGAATGGCATTCAGGTAAGTCTGAATTTTTTGTGGCGTATCCAGGCGCTCGAGCGTGCCGTACTCCCGCGCCGACAATCGCGATAACTTTCCACGGGAACGATTTTTAACGGGTGCTTGTCTCATGGTTGGAAATTCGCCTGATCCGGGTTCATTATATGCGCCGGGTCAGCGGCGCAGACCTTGATCTTCATCAATGACCAAGCTGTGCTGCCGGCGTGCTGTGCTCAGACAACCTGGAGTCCCGGCATCGTAGCGGTCAACTTTTCAACGGGAGATAGATAATGAACCTGAAGCAAGCGAATTGGAACGCAACCAAAGTAGTTCTTCTGCTTACGGCACTGGGTATTGCACCGGCAGCGCTCGCCGAAGACGCGGGAGGCTATTTCGGAGTATCGGCAGGCCAGGCCTCGGCCAGCGACTATTGCTCCGACACCGGCGGCTTGACCGTCACCTCCTGCGACGACAGCGATACCAGTTTCAGGATATTCGGTGGTGCCCGGATAACGCCAAATGTCGGCATCGAAGCCGCTTACGTGAACTTGGGAACCTACACTGGATCGGTGTCTGGATTCGGACCCGCGGTCAGGGTAGAGACCGAACTGACCGGCTTTACCGTGCAAGGCGTGGGCATGGTGCCGTTCGGCAACGAGTTTTCCCTGATGGGACGCGTCGGCATCATTTTCTGGGATCTGAACAGTAGCGCAAGTGCATCCTTTGCTTCCGCGAGCGTCGGCGACGACGGCACCGATATTGCCCTGGGTGTTGGTGCGCAATACAAATTCGCCAGGAATTTCGGCCTGCGCGCAGATGTCGATTTTTATCCGGACCTCGGCAACAGCACTACCGGGGAGGACGATATCACCGCATTCTCGATTGGGGCGGTGTTCTCGTTCTGATTTGAGATTCGAAACCAAACGCCTGCCGTCCGCGCCCGATCTGGTCGCGCCAGATGGTTCCGATGTTCGTGTCTTGCTTCGCACCGCGCGCGGCGGCATGGCGCATTTCGAGCTGGCGGCGGGGGCAGCTTCAGACCCAATCCGCCACCGCGGCGTGGACGAGATCTGGTTTGTACTATCCGGTCGCGGTGAAATGTGGCGCAGTCACGACGGTCACGAGGAGATCGTTGCGCTCGAACCCGGCGTCTGCGTCAGCATTCCGGCCGGAACCCATTTTCAGTTTCGCGCGACCGGCAAAGAGCCGCTCGCGGCCGTGGGCGTGACCATGCCGCCCTGGCCGGGGCCGGATGAAGCCGTGCCGGTGCCCGGGAAATGGGGGGCCGCGCCACGCGCATGAATCGGGTGTTCGAGTCTCAGTCCGCGAACTCAATCAGCACCGGCTGATGATCTGACGCCTGGGTCGTCACATCTATCGTCACACTGCGCACCCGTGCCGCGAGATCGGCGCTCACGAATATGAAATCGCAGCAATACGGCGGCTTGGCCCAACTGTCCTCGTGAACCCCGGCGCTTGGCGGGTGGGCGATGCCGGGGTGCGCCAGTGTCCACGCATCGAAGAGTGGCGGTGCGGCGCCGGAATTGAACGGTTCAGTCATTTGCCGATGTTCCGCGGAGTCCGGTTTGAAATTGAAATCCCCGGTGAGAATGGCTGACGCCGGCTGCGGTCTTGACGCAAAGGGATCTCCGGCATCGCCCGGTACACGAGCCGTCCTGGCGTGGGCGCTCGCCTCCGAGTGCAGCGCGCGCAGTGCGTGAACCTGCGCCATGCGTTGCAGTGCCGAGTAGTACTCCAGGTGGGTCGTGGTCACGCGCACCGGCCCCCACGGCGCCGCGATCACCAGTTCCAGCGCGCAGCGCTGCATGCTTTTCACCGCGGGATCGACAGGCCAGGGCAGCAGGTGCGTATACACCTGAATCACCGGCAGGCGCGAAAGGACAAGATTGCCGAACCGGCTGCGGCCGCCGGTGCCGTCATCGACATCCACGGCAACTCCGAAATGCGCGCTGAAGCCAGGCAGCGCGCGCGACAACTGTGCCACTTGATCTTCGCCACGGCTGCCCGGCAGGCCGGGAAAATTGACTGCGACTTCCTGGAGGCACAACACGTCGAAGTCGGCGAGTTCGCGCGCGGCGCGGGCAATGCGCGTTGGATCGACCACAAGGTCGATGCCGCGCGACCACTGGATGTTCCAGCTAAGCAGTTGCATGATTGCGCGGAATCTTCCGCTTCCCGCAATGCTATTGCGCCGTTGCGTCCGCTGTTCGGCGCGCTTGTTCCATGGCCTCGACGATGACCTCGGCAGGCTGCGCGCCGGAGAGCGCCAGGCGCTGGTTGAAGATGAAGAAGGGCACTCCTTCCACGCCGATGGCGCGCGCCTGATGATCTTGTCGTTCGATCAGGGCGCGATCCGCATCGCCGGCGACATACGCCGCTGCTTCAGCGCGATCCAATCCCGCCTGCTCCGCGATGTCGGCCAGCGTGTCCGGGTTGCTCAGGTCAGCGCCTTGCGTGAAATACCGGCGGAAGATGGTTTCGGCCATTTCATCCTGCCTGCCGCGCTCGCCGGCGTAGTGCATCATCCGGTGCGCGTCGATGGTATTGGGTTGAACCTGGATCGCGTCGAAAGCGAAATCGATACCGGCGAGTTTGCCAGCCGCCGATACCCGAGCGTAGATCTCCCTGGCGCGCTCCGGGCCGCCGAATTTGTTCTCGAGATATTGTTTTCGTGGCACGCCGCCGGGCGGCAGCTGGGGATTCAACTGAAACGCCTGCCAGCGCACCGCCGGGCGTTCATCAGGATATTTCGCATGCCAGATCCCCAGCGCGCGCTCCAGGTTGCGTTTGCCGATAAAGCACCACGGGCAAACCACATCCGAAATTACGTCAATTTGAATTGTCATGAATGATGTCCGTTAATTGCAGACCATGCGTTTTACCGCCAGTGCCTGATTTCCATAGGAAACGCGACGATCAAATACCGCATTGCAGCCGGTCACCCCCGGAGGCAGGATCGTGTTCAGGCTCGCGGTAGTGCGTTCGTAGCTGCAACGCAAATAAAAATTGCGCCTGCTCTGCGGCAGCCGCCAGGACATGCGAAGCTCTCCTTTTGCGCTCTTCATCGGGACCGGGCTGATCTTGCGGTTCTGCGATGGTGGACCGTCATAGATCGTCACGCCTGTCAGACGCACAGGCGGGTCCGTATACGCCACCGTCCAGTCCGCGGTTGGCGTGCTGGCCTGCTGGCTCACGTCGATAGAATCCGGACAAAGCACTTCGGCATGCGCGGGCAGGGCGAATGCCAGTAATAACGTGGTAGCGGTCAATCGCATGGCTGGAACCCTGAGTTAATTGAGTTGTAAGTATTCTAATCCGGGAACTGCGAATTCTGCCGGGACGGCGCGCCCGCTTCGCGCATAATAATGGCTTTCAATAAAGGGGAGTTTGCCATGGTCAAGAAGAACGGATTGCAACCCGCTTCCGGTAGCGAGCGCACTCGTCGTCGTTTCTTGCGCACGGCGGCGGTGGCCGGCGGCGCGGGGTTGGTCGGACTTGCCGGCTGCGGCAAAAGCGAGCAGCCGGCATCGGGCGTTGCCGCACCCGCAGCGTCAACAGCCGCGGCGGTTACCCTGCGATTCCAGTCGGGCAACCCTTCCGGAGACATGTTCTTTGCCATCGGTCAGCATTTCGCGCGCGTGGTTTCCGAACTCACCGGCGGCTCGCTGACGATCGACCTGCTGGCCTCCGGCGCGGTGGTGAAAGCTTTCGACATGGCCGATGCGGTGCATAAGGGCACGCTGGATGGATGTTTCGCCGTACCGGCATTCTGGTACAACAAAAATTCGGCGTTGTCGCTTTTCGGCACCGGGCCGGCGCTGGGGCATGACGCCAATACTTTCCTGGCTTGGTATGAAAACGGCGGCGGCAAGGCGATGTACGAAGAGCTCTACCGCGACGTGCTCAAGCTCGACATCGTGCCTTTTCTCTGGGGACCGATGGGCACCCAGCCGCTGGGCTGGTTTAAGAAAGAAGTGAAAACCGTGGCCGATTTCCAGGGACTGAAGTACCGCACGGTCGGTTTGTCGGTGGATGTGTTCACGGAAATGGGCGCGGCGGTGACCGCCATGCCGGGCTCCGATGTGGTGCCGGCGCTGGATCGCGGGCTGATCGAAGCGGCCGAATTTAACAACCCGCACGCGGACGCATTGCTGGGCCTGGATGATGTGGCAAAAATCTGCATGGTGAAGAGTTTTCACCAGCCGGCGGAGTGTCTGGAAACCCTGGTCAACAAGAAAGTGTTCGACGGTTTATCCGCCGCACACCAGGCTGCGCTGCGCTACGCGCCCAAGGTCATGTGCGCCGAAATGGGCTGGACTGTTCTTGATTTGTGCTCGAAGGCGTATGAGAATCTGCGCGACAACAAGAAAGTCAGGTTCATCGAATCCCCTCCCGACGTATTGCGCGCGCAACTTCAAGCCTGGGAAAAAGTAGCGGCGCGGAAAAGCGAGGAGAACCCTTTCTTCGCCAAAGTGCTCGCCTCCCAAAAGCAGTACATGAAGCGGGTGGTGGGTTACCAGATCAAATTCGACAATCCCATGGAAATGGCGTATCAGCATTTCTTCGGCAAGGCCTGAGAAAAAATCCGCAAAGTACATGGGCCAACAGGCTGGGAAAACGATTCCTAACGTGCGGGGTGACGCGCGATGAACCGGACTTTGCTGGCCATCGACCGGCTGAGCGCCTGGACCGGCAAGGCGTTTTCCTGGTGCATCGTAGTCCTTACCGCCACGGTCTGTTATGACGTGATCGCGCGCTATGTGTTCCGCGCGCCGACGCACTGGGGTCTGGACGCGAGCCTGATGTTGTTCGCTGCCTTGTTCATGATGTCGGGCGCCTATACCCTGTCGCGCAATGGCCATGTGCGCGGCGACGTGCTGTATCGTTTCTTGACGCCGCGCACCCAGGCCGCGTTGGACCTGGCACTGTACTTGTTGTTTTTTCTGCCCGGCATCGCGGCGCTGGCGTGGTTCGGCGTGGGTTTTGCGAAAGATTCCTTCGCGATTCTTGAGCAATCCCAGACCTCCTCCGGTGGACTGCCAACATATCCGGCCAAAATGATGATCCCGATCGCGGGCGCGCTGCTGTTGTTGCAGGGCTGTGGCGAAATCGCGCGCTGCGTGATGTGCATTCGCACGGGAGCATGGCCGCAGCGCCTGCATGACGTGGAGGAGGTGGACATCGAGGAATTGAAAGCGGGCATCGCCAGCGCGGATATGGCTGCAATCAAATGAAAGCCGCCCGCTTCGGACTCGGATTCCTTGCACTGTCGATCGTGGCGATTGTGCTACTGCTGCTGATCCCCGACCAGATCACGCGCGGGCATCTGGGCTTGCTCATGCTCGGGCTGATCGTGGTGGCGATCCTGCTCGGTTTCCCGACCGCGTTCACCCTGATGGGGCTGGGCATGTTGTTCGGTTTCGTGGCGTTTTACCGTTCTGGTCAGCCCTTCATGAACAATCCCATCTTCGACCAGATGGTATTGCGCACCTACGGCGTGATGACCAACGACGTGGTGCTCTCGGTGCCCCTGTTCGTATTCATGGGTTATCTGATCGAGCGCGCCAATATCATCGACCGGTTATTTCGCAGCCTGCAACTCGCCATGGCCGGAATTCCCGGCAGCCTTGGGGTGGCGACCATCGTTACCTGCACCGTGTTCGCTACCGCCACCGGCATCGTCGGCGCCACGGTGACGCTGATGGGCCTGCTGGCGCTGCCCGCGATGCTGCGTGCCGGTTACGACGTAAGGCTTTCCGCGGGTATCATCACGGCCGGCGGTTGTCTGGGTATTCTGATTCCGCCCAGCGTGATGCTGATTCTCTATGGCGCCACGGCGCAGGTATCCGTGGTCAAGCTCTATGCCGGGGCGCTGTTTCCGGGCCTGATGCTGGCCGGTATGTATATCGTGTACGTCATCGCGCGCGCCATCATCAATCCACGGCTCGCACCGCCGTTGCCCGCCGCGGAACGCAACCTGCCGGTGTGGGAGATCGCGAAAATGCTCGCCAGCTCCGCGCTGCCTCTGGGTGCGCTGATCCTGGCTGTACTGGGATCGATCGTGGCCGGCATCGCAACGCCCACCGAGGCCGCTGCGTTGGGCGCTTTCGGCGCCATCGTGCTCGCGCTGGCTTACCGCAAACTGACGGCGGAGCGTTTCAGGGAATCCGTGTTTCTCACCGCGCGCACCACCGCCATGGTGGCGTGGCTGTTTGTCGGATCACAACTGTTTTCATCGACATTCGCGCTGCTGGGCGGGCAGGCGCTGCTGGAAGGCTGGGTGCGGGCGATGGACATGACGCCGATTCAGTTTCTAATTCTCTCGCAGTTGATTATTTTTCTGCTCGGCTGGCCGCTGGAATGGACCGAGATCATCGTGATTTTTGTGCCGATCTTTTTGCCCTTGCTGCACCACTTCGGCATCGATCCGCTGTTTTTCGGTTTGCTCGTTGCCCTGAATCTGCAAGCCGCCTTTCTGTCGCCTCCGGTTGCGATGGCGGCGTTTTATTTGAAAGGCGTGGCGCCGCCGCACGTCACGCTGGGGCAGATATTCAGCGGCATGATGCCTTTCATGCTGATTCAGATTCTGGCCATGGTCCTGCTTTACGTGTTTCCCGGTATCGGGATGTGGTTGCCGGGAAAACTGTATTCCTGAACCATTCCGGCGCCGACTACCGGATCCGCAGTTTGGCCTGAATCGAAAACGCGCCATCGAGCCGGTTTTCAATCGTGGGGATGATGCTCAGGTTGACGCCAAGATGCCGACCTTCGACCGCGAGCAGAGGCAGAGGGGCGACGAACCATCCGCCGTTGCGATAATTCGGATATCCGTCGAAAGCACCGAGCGCAACACCGGCATTCAGATCGACCCCGGCGACTTGCCAATGCAGAGCCCGCCACGCATACACCGCGTAGTAGGTTCGCTGCCGATTGCTGTTGATGTAGCTGCCGGCCAGAAATGCGTGCCTGCGTGCCGCCGCCACTTCAACGCTCGGACCGGGGTTGTCGTTGCGCAGGTTTTTGGAAGTGTCGAAGTGGCTAGAGTAAATTCCGGGACTGATCCAGACCTGCGGATAGACGCGCTGGGAAACTTCATCAGCGCGCGCGCCCATGCAAAACAGTATGGCGACCAGCATCAGGCAGGCGCCGCTGGTGTGCGACTGACCAGTGGCGGACCGGACAGGCGGGGGCAGGGGATGGTGTCTCCAGAGTCTCAAATGCGGCGCCTTCTCTCGTTCGTTTGTTTCCGTTGTGAAACGGATGGTTAAGGCAAATGCCGTAGGTAAGGGCCGCCGCGTTCGATACCGGAGTGTCGTACTTCAATCGATCGTGAAACCCGGCATGCTGGCGGCCGACCGCGGATTCCAGGAGTTCCATCGACTTGACGCCGCTCGGGCTGATTGGATCGGCGGCAGCTGCGAAGTCGGCAGTCAGCACTTCATGAATCGAAAGCACGTCGTGGGAAGAAAGCGTTTCGATCATCTCTCGCCAGTGACGTGCGTTTCCAGTGAGGCCCAACGTAAA
>JANLTJ010000018.1:0-2339 GCA_031362885.1 Betaproteobacteria bacterium | reverse complement strand
CGCCGCAAAAGCGCGGCGCCCCTCACCTTCACGTTGGGCTTCACACATTACATGCCGACGCGTAGCGTCCTGCTACTATCGAAACTTAAATCTTCGAGGGAGGCGTCCGAATGCACAAAGCCCTGAGCCGATCGCTGCGGGTGATCGCTGTACTTGCCACCGTACTTCTGACCTCCTGCGGCACATTTCAGTTGTCGTCAGGCGCCATTCCAATCACGCCGAAGACGCAGGAACAACAGCAACTCGATACGTTGTCTTGTAAGGACCAAGCAAGGCTTGAGGCGAGCACCGCTGGCCGCCAAACAGGCGCCTTCCTTCTGGGTATGACGATTGTCGGTGCCCCGTTAGCCTTTGAGCTCGAAAAGTCCAAGCAACGGGAAGTCTATAAGACGTGTATGGAAGCCCGCGGCTATCGAGTGCTGCCGCCAGCTGATCAAGCCGCCGCCGCGCCGCAGACAACCGGCCCTCAGCCCACGCTACAAGCGGTCCCCCCACCTCCGCCACCTGCTACTCAGCAGACATCGCCGCCACCTACAAGTACAACTACATCGTCAAGCAATCGTGATGAAGCGGCGCAACTTCAAAAACTGAAAGAGCTTCGCGATAAGGGGCTCATTAGTGACGACGAATATCAGCGCAAACGGAAAGAGATTCTCGATCGCCTTTGATCTGGTAGCCGAAGACGATTGCAGGCTCCCATGGGTGAACCAGCGCTGTGACGCCCAACAGCCGCATGCACCAGACGCACGCAACAGCAGCGCGCGCGGGTGATGCGGAACGTTGATGTTGTAGAAAATGTCCTTTTGGGACGAATTCTCGAAAAAGAGGCTTCCTAAATTCAATGAGTTGCACAACAGAAAATCGCCCGAAAAGGGTTTTCCTACAACCTCTACAAGGGCTTCTCCCAATAGTCAATCGTGCAAAAGCGTTTTACGGGTTTCTGTCGGCGATACGGTTGCAAGGTGAAGGACTGAGGCTCTACAAACGGTCTTGATGCAGCACTTCGATGGCTGCGGACCCTGATGAAAGACGCGCGTGAGGACCTCATTCGTTAGCCGGGATCGCGGGTGCGTCCGCCTGTGTTGTATCAGGTATTCCCCACGCAGGTCCAACCTTGACTCATCAACGCGGACAGACTCTGTGTGATCGGTACCAAATGTTTTCTAAGTCATCGCTTGATCCTCCATCGACAGGGCGCGAGGCACATTGATGTTGACCCACTCAGGCCATCGACCTGAAGGCCTCGCCTTTGCTGAGCATCGCCCAGGCCATGCGCGCGTTCTTGGCCGCGATGGCAACCAACGCCTTGCCGTAGCCGGCACGCTCTTGCACAGCGAGCGCCCATCGGCTCAAGCGATCGGTCTTGCCGCAGGCGTTGGCCAGAACGGATCGCGCGCCCAGAATCAACAAAGTTCGCAGGTAACGATCCCCCGCCTTGGTGATGCCACCCAACCGGGGTTTGCCCCCGGTGCTGTATTGCCGAGGCACAAGACCAAGCCAGGCAGCGAGCTGGCGACCATTCTTGAAGTCATGCGCGTTGCCGATGGCCGCGATCAGGGCGCTGGCGGTGGTGGGGCCGATGCCAGGGGTGCTCATTAGCCTGCGTGCACGCTCGTCGGATTGAGCGGTAGTCTTGATATGTGCGTCATACTCGGCAATGCGCACATCCAGCGCATGCAAATGACTGAGCAGGTCGCCCACGGCGCGATTGGCCCAGCCGGGCAGATCTTCCAGAGCGGCAGCTCCTTGGCGTCTCACGGTATTGGCGTTTTGCGCGAGCACGATGCCGAATTCGCTAAGCAGTCCGCGTACGCGATTGATGGTCGCGGTGCGCTCCTCAATGAAACCCTGACGCACCCGATGCACGCACAGGGTGCTTTGTTGATCGAGGGTTTTGAGAGGAACGAAACGCATCTTCGGGCGGCTGGCCGCTTCGCAGATGGCGGCCGCATCGGCGGCATCGTTCTTGCCGTGCTTGCCGCCCATGCGATAAGGCGCGACGAATTTGGCAGCAATCAGCTTCGGAGTGTGTCCCAGAGCGGCGAACTGGCGCGCCCAGTGGTGCGCACCCGAACACGCCTCCATCGCAATAACACACGCCGGCAGGTTGGCAAACAACTCCAGGAGCTGGTCACGACGCACCGTGCGCTTGAGTGCGACTTTGCCCATTTCATCGACACCGTGTACGGAAAATACATTCTTGGCAAGATCAATACCGACCGTCATAATCGTCATGGACTTCCCCTTTCGAGACCGTTGATGTTTGTGCCCAAAACGATCTTGGCACATCGATGCCGCGTCGCTTCCTCGCCACATTTGCGGGACGGGGAAGTCCCTTT
>JANLTJ010000004.1:0-13720 GCA_031362885.1 Betaproteobacteria bacterium | reverse complement strand
CAAGAAAATGACCGCCGCAGCGAAAAAGCACGGCAAGGTTCTGGCCTGCATGACCGGGGACGATAACTGGAGCCGCGAATACTGGGACAAGGGCTTCCGTTTGTTTGCCATGGGCATCGACTCGATGCTGCTGCAAGGGGCTTTGAAGCAGGGCATGGCTGCGCTTGACGCACTCAAGGCATCGGCTCCGGCAAAGGCGCGGAAGAAGTAGGCGCGCTGTCTGCGCTATCCGCCCGGTTCGCCGCTGGGGTAGCAGTTACGGCCGGTTGAAGGCGGCTCGTCTGTCTCGCCATGGAACTCGCTCCGCATTACGTGGCCGCGAATGCGATTGCGCCGCCCGCTGAAAGCCCTGCAACATAAACCCGCTTTGCGTCCAGCCCGCAGCTGCCAACGACCTCGCGCGTGATGCCGGCGATAATGGCCGGCTCCGCGCGATCACGAATGTTGATCCGAAGATGCAATCCAATTCCATCACATTATTCCATTGGCAGTCGCCGGCTGCTCGGGATACACAATGACGCATCAATCCGCGGCCGCTAACTCGTTTATGAACTGTGCCTAGCGCAAAGTCGTCTGGTGATTGCGTGCATCGGAACAGAAAAGTTATTGGTTGGTGTACAGGTTTTCCACCCATAGCCACGCGCGGCGCCAGCGACGAGTTTCAAGATCATTTTCATATAAGTTCTCTGGGATTGGATTGATCGTTCGGTTGTAACGGGGTAGGTTAAACCTCGCTTGTGACGCATCTCTTGCATCAGGGCGCATCGGACCCGAGCCTGTGGGCCCGGTTTCACTTCTGTTCTTACGTCCCGACAACCGCATAAATACTGAACCGGATTGCCGCATCCGGGTCTATTCACGGACTCCAACGTCGGGAACTGCGCTTTGACAATCAATGAACATAAGTATCCTGTCGTACGCACGCGCGAATGCGTCGACGTGCAATGCTGCAGGGATGACGGGAATGGCTGAAGCTCGGCCATCACGACGGCGCGCTGTCGGTGTGCTCTCATTCAGCATGGCACTGATATTCATAGCGTGGTTGCCGCTGGGTCTTCTCGACATCGTGCCATTCGCACTTTCGCTGTACGGCGAATCAGCGCTGCGCACGCACGGCGCCGCCGCGGTGGGCTGCCTGATGGTGGCCGCTTGGGGGTTTTGGGAATAAATCGCAGCAATTCAACCGTTGTTCAGGTCTTTACTTACCATTAAACAGGAGTTATCCATGTTCAGGATGTCCGATATTTGCATTCTAATTGCGGTAGCCGTGTCGTTTGCGATCTCCGGCTACCTATGGTTCAACGGCCAGAAGGACGAAGGCCTGTTCACCGCCACCTGGGTCCCGGCCATTCTCGGCTTTGGCATCTACTTCAGAGTCCTGAGCATGAGAGGAGAGCGCCATGAGTGATGCAACTATTCTTTATTCAGGGATATTCTGCTTTGCGCTCATCCTGCTTGCACTCGGACTTACTTTTCGGGAGTTCCGGAACATGTCCCACCGCGAAGTGCGGGCAGCGGACGCGCCGACTCATCGCGAGAGAATTGAAACAACTGCATTCGGGCGCGCGCGTCCTTGAGAAACCCCGTCGGGCGACAGCGAGCAGCGCTCATGCGACTGGTGCGCACGTCGCTGTTCGCCTTGCAGGCGTCGACCAGATCGGCAAGCTTGCGGATGAGCGAATTTTAGGGCCGGCGCCTGGTATCCGAATCGTTCAGCCGTCATCTCTCACCGTCAAGGGGACCGACTGAATGAATGCGCCCGAGCGTTTGCTCCTACCGGATATCTGACCCCTGGTCGATCATCGGGCAATCGCGATCGACCGCGCGGGTGTTCGCGGGTTGCGCCACCCGGTCCAGGCGGGAGCTGAGAATCGTGCCCCTGAGGCGAGGATCGCCTGTGGAGATATATCGGTCGCGCTCGCACCGCAATCGACATGCACGCATTTGTCGCGCTTTCGTGAAGTGCTTGCAAGGCCAGGATCAGCTGGAAGAAGAGCTGCGTCTGGCCGTTTACGGTTTTCTGAAGGATGCGCCCGAGGGGGCGGGTCCGTTCATCAGCGGCAGGGCGGGGAAAATCAGCGGATTTAGCGCGCGTGTGTGAGCTGTATCAGGCGTGCGGACCACAGGGTTCGAGGCCACTGACGCGTGATTGACCGTGTATCGAGTCGGGTCATCGAGGCGGAGATACAATGTGACTCATGCAAAAAAAGGTGTTGAAAATCCCTATCTTTTCGACCTCAAAAGGTAAAGCGTGAAAGGTGAAAGGTGAAACAAGAGAAAGCCGCAGCGCGCTTCTAATTGCATTGCGGAAGAGGTCGTTGGGATAACCTTTGACGTTCCCCTTTTACCTTTTCCCTGATTTCCGCCGCAGATCCACGCGTCTTTTTTACGACAAAACGTATACGATCCGGCTTCGCTGCAAGAATGCTTCAATTTACCGATGCCCAACAGGAACCGCGCGGCCGGCGGCGTGTCGGAATACCAGAGCGGAATAGCCGCCCGTTGACGACGAAACAACACGCCCACCAGACCTTCCCCGCTACTGGAATGGGTTGATAAATCTGCGACGACGACGCGAAAGCGTAACGTGAAAGTATCGGCGAATGGCAGTCCAGGCCTAAGTGTCGCTCGGGAAAGGGCTAACATGCCTATTCCTGCCTAGGCTCGAGAACTTTCGAAAACAGGAGCCCAGAACATGCTGCAACTGAATGAAAATGAAGCCGGGATTGCGATTGCGGATCGGGCACATGTGGATTTGGTGCGGCAACCCCCGAAGCGCGCGCCGGTCCGCAGAACAACGGACGTGCTGCAATTGCGCAGTCGAGACGCCATTACGGGCATGGAGAACGGCCGGGAAGAATTGCTCGCGGGTCTGACCGCCCCACAAGCCTGGATTGCCTCCAAGTATTTCTACGACTCGCTGGGCTCGCAACTGTTCGACGCTATAACGCAGTTGCCCGAGTACTATCCGACTCGTACGGAGGCCGCGATTTTTTCGCGCCATATCGATGACATCGCGCGCGCAGTCGGCACCGGGCGGAATCTGATCGATCTGGGCGCAGGTAATTGCGCGAAGGCGGCCAGTCTGTTCGGGGCGCTCAAACCGAACCGGTATATGGCCGTAGACATTTCCGCGGATTATCTGGAGATTGCGCTGGCCCGCCTGCGACATCAGTTTCCCGGTATTGACATGACCGGCCTGGCGCTGGATATGTCCGAAGGATTCTCGCTGCCGGATTCCGCACCCGACGCAAGGCGCTTGTTTTTCTACCCGGGTTCCTCTATTGGCAATTTCACTCCGGCCGAGGCGGCAGGCTTTCTGTCCGATTTGCGGCGGCAATGCCAGCAACAAGGCGGCCTGCTCATCGGCGTGGATCTGATCAAGGACAAGGCAATCCTCGATGCCGCTTACGACGATGCGCTCGGTGTAACCGCGGCGTTCAACCTCAACGCGCTCAACAACGTAAACGCGGTGCTGGGTTCAGACTTCGATGTGGGCGACTGGCAGCACTGCGGATTCTACAATCAAGCCATGTCGCGAGCCGAAATGCATGTGGAAACTCGTTTGGCGGTCGATGTGCAGTGGCCCGGTGGTTCGCGCCGCTTCGCAGCCGGCGAACGCATCCACACCGAGAACAGCTATAAGTACAGCCTCGAGGATTTCGGCGCGCTGCTGCGCTGGACCGGTTTCCGGAACGTCACGGCATGGACCGATCGACGCAACTGGTTCGCGTTGTTCTACGCGACGGCGTAGACCGAAGATGGCGATGAACGATTCGGGCGCACCGCTTGTGATCGACCCGCACGCAGGCGGCAGCGCGCCGTCGATGAACGAAGACCTGCGCACCCGCTACGCCAGGATCCGCGCAGACAGCTTCGACCTCGCCAAGCCGCTGTCCGAGGAGGACTGCTGCGTCCAGTCCATGCCGGATGCGAGCCCGGTAAAGTGGCATCTCGCTCACACGACATGGTTCTTCGAGACCTTCATCCTGGAACAATACGAGAAACCCTTCACGCCTTTCCTGCCGGCCTTCAAGGTACTGTTCAATTCCTACTACAGCGGCATCGGGGAAAAGCATCCGCGACCGCAACGGGGAATGCTGACACGCCCGGGTCTGCACGAGGTTTTGCACTACCGCAAGAAAGTAAACGAGCGCATGGAGAAAATCTTTGCGCACTACAGCGACGAGGAAACTTTCCGCACGCTGGTCGACCTGGGCCTGCATCACGAGCAACAGCACCAGGAGCTGATCCTGACCGACGTCAAACACCTGCTGTCGCTGAATCCTTTGAAGCCGGCCTATCTAGGGCAGGACGCTGCGCATTCCCCGGCCCCCGTTGAGATCGAATGGCTTGCATGCGACGGCGCGTTGGTGGAAATCGGCCACGGCGGCGACGGGTTCTGTTTCGACAACGAGTCCCCGCGCCACAAGCAGTATCTGAGAGCTTTTTCGCTGGCTTCGCGCCTGGTGACCAACAGCGAATACCGTGATTTCATTGCGGATGGCGGCTACCGCGACCCGCGTCTATGGCTCTCCGAGGGCTGGGATTGGGCGCAAGCCAACAAACATGCTCATCCGGTCTACTGGGAGCACGATGGCGATCGCTGGGACGAATTCGGCCTCGGCGGCAAGCGCCCGCTTGATCCCGCCGCACCGGCCGTGCATATCTCCTACTTCGAAGCGGACGCCTACGCGCGCTGGGCCGGTGCGCGCCTGCCTGGCGAGGCGGAATGGGAACACGCAGCATCCATGTATCAATCAAAAGACAACGCGGATGGACCGGCTCGGCTGCGCCCGCTTCCCGCGCGGAGCGCAGCAGGTCTGCAGCAGATGTTCGGGGAAGCATGGCAATGGACGCGTTCGAGCTATGCGCCCTATCCCGGCTATCTCTGGCCCGAGGGTGCGGTCGGCGAATACAACGGCAAGTTCATGGTCAACCAGTACGTGCTGCGCGGTAGTTCCTGTTTTACGCCACCAGGCCACAGCCGGGCGACATATCGCAATTTTTTCCCGGCGACGGCACGCTGGCAGGTTTCAGGTATCCGCCTCGCAAAAGACTAACCTTGATAGGTGTTCACCGCAAAGGACGAAGGACGCGAAGGAAATCCAAGTGTGAGCCAAGATATTGCAGGGTAACTCCCGAATATCCGAATCAGAATACAGTGAACTTTCTCGCCGCATTTTAATTTTTCCAGTTTTTCCTTCGCGTCCTTGGTTTCCTTTGCGTTGATTAATTTTATCTTTGGCAACGTCACGCAGCTGACAATCCCTACTTTCCGCGGAACATGGGCGCGCGTATTTCCTTGAAGCTGCGCAAACCATCCTGGAAACCGTCTGATCTGCAAATTCATCCCACGGGTAGCCATTGGCTGGCGCGACGTTTGCATTGGCGCCCTTGTAACATCGCTGCCGTTTGCGCTCGGAAAATTCTCGGTGCCGGCCCAAATTGGATGCAAACAGGAGCAGGTACCAGGCGTCGACGTCGAAATTTCTCTGAAGAGCGATGCGGACATAGACAGGTACGTCGTCTTCAATCCGGATATCTCGACGGTCGAGGAATGTGAAGCGACTTTCGCCGCCTCATTGCCTGCCGTTATGGCTTGTTTGCCATGAGATTGACTCGATGCTGCTGCAAGTGGCTTTGAAGCAGGCATGGCTGCACTCGCTGCACTCAAGGCATCGGCTCCGGCAAAGGCCGGGAAGAAGCAGGCTGCCAGCGCGCGCTGTCTGCGCAATCCGCCTGGTTCGCCTGGTTAGTTGAGGGCGTGGCCAGTTGAGGGCGGCTCGTCTGGGCTACTCGTTTCCGGATTGAAACAAGAGTCGTTCGATCCCGGCTTGCGCACGCCAGTGGCGATATGCTGGCTCGCTGTGCTCGCCGGCGGCAATCGGCAATTGCACCGTACCTGTCAATGGTGCGAGGCGGGAGAGTTCGTTGATGAAATGCAGCGCCAGCTGGTCCGGATCGGGTTGCGGAAAGCGCTCCTCATCGAAACGCATCGGCTCGACCTTGAAGGACAGCAGGCGCCGGTCTTTGGCGAGCGTTGCTTCCAGCACCACCGATAGCGCCGCCGCGCGTTTGCTGCTAAGCGCCTCGTAGCCGACGAAATTGCCAAGCGAATACGCGATCAGTTTGCCGCCATGGCATTCCATGCCGCGCAGCACATGCGGTCCGTGCCCGAGCACGAGATCGGCACCCAGATCGACGGCACGCCTGGCGAAGGCAATTACGTTGCCACGCTTCTCACCGAGAAATTTTTCCTCCCGATCGACAATACGAATGGCATCGCTACCCTCCGCACCAGCCTGGACCGAAACGATCACGATGTCCGCTTCGCTGCGCGCCTGCAACATCAGTTCCTCGAACAGCGCGGTGTCGTGCATGGAATTCTGTCGCGAGGTGTAGCTGAAGCCGACCCAGGCGATTTTCACGCCCCTGATCTCCTGATAGGCGACGCGGTTAAGTTCGCCCACCGCCAGTATTCCGGAGGAGGCGAGGTTATCGAGTGTGTCGCGATATCCGGTTTCGCCAAAATCGAAGGTGTGATTGTTCGAAATATGCATCGCGCCAAATCCGGCATCGCGCAGCAACGCGGCAAAGCGCGGTGGCATGCGGAAGGCAAACACCGCTCCCGGCTTGACCACTTTGCTTGACACCCCATGCGTGGTCAGGGCACCTTCGAAGTTTCCGAACACGACGTCCGCGGTGCCGAGCACCGGGTAGAGGCGCTCGATGCTGGTTTCGTCGAAGTCGCGCGGGTAGCGATCCTGGGGCCAGTCGCTGCCCAGTACCACATCCCCCACCGCCCGGATGGTGACCGCATCCTCCGGGAGAGGCCCTGCGGATTCTGCGACGCAAGGCTGCTGAGCAAGCCCTGGGTGAGGGCAAAGGAGAAACCCTAAGGTCAGGTACAGCGGCAGGCCGCGCAAACGGCAGGAGGACGCGAATCGTTGCATCATATGCAGTGATATCGAAACAGCAGTCGAGTTCCGCAGCACCAGGCCCAGTCTGGAACTAATTGCATTTGACGTCACGAAGGGTAGTCTTGGAGGATCCGAGTTGGTTCGATACTAACAAAAAATCCTGGGGGCAATCATGAACGTCGTTCGTAACCTGCTTTCCTGCATGCTTGGCATTGCCATAAGCTCAACCGCCGCCGCGCAAACCCTCACGCTGCATGGCGCAGTGCAGTTCAATGATGAACACGCCTACAACAAGACCTTGCTCAAGTTCGAGGAGCTCACCCGCAAGTATTACGGCAAACCGATCAACTTCGTCTTGCATCGCAACAGCGAACTGGGGCTCGAGAAGGACTATTTTCTATACATGAATCAGGGCAAGGGCGTGGATTATGCGGTGGTGTCACCGGCCCATATGTCCACGTTCTCGCGTGCGGCGCCGTTTATCGATGCGCCGTTCCTGTTCCGCGACCATGCGCACTGGCGCAAGGTGATCGAGGCCGACCTGCTCAGGCCGATCGCCGACGAGATCGCGAAAAAGGCCGATGTCCTGCTGATCGGTTACGCCGGAGGTGGCGTGCGCAACGTGTTCGCCAACAAGCCCTTGCGCAGTCTGGCGGATATGAAGGGGGTGAAGTTGCGCGTCATGGGGGCGCCGGTGTGGAGCCGCGCTTTCGCCGCGGTCGGCATGTCGCCATCGGTGATTGCCTATAATGAGGTCTATAACGCCATCCAGAACGGTGTGATTGCGGCGGGAGACAACGAGGCGGCCGGGATCGAGCAGATGAAGTTCTACGAAGTTGCCTCGCACGTATCGATGACGCAGCACTCGTTCACGATTCGCCCGCTTTGCTTCTCGGGGAAAACCTTCAAGAGTCTGTCTGCCGAATTGCAGGCGGCGATCCTGAAAGCGGGCAAGGAAGCCGCCGCCTACGGCCGCGACATCGAAAGCCGGGAAGACATGGCCAAACTGGAGACGATGGAGAAGGCCGGCAAACTCAAACGCATTGCCTTTCCCGATCGCGCGCAGATGCAAAAGCTGGTCGAACCGGTGCTTGATGCCTACGCCCGAGACATTGGCGCGGATCAGATCCTCGCACGCATCAACGCGCTCAAGTGAAAGCGGTCCTGGATTTTTATCACCGGCTGTTGACCTGGCTCATGGTGGCCACGGTGGCGGTTCTGATCGTGCCTGTTTCTTTGCAGATTCTCGCGCGCTTTACCGACTGGATTCCCGCTTACATCTGGACCGAGGAACTGGCGCGCTTCCTGTTTATCTGGATGGTGATGCTCGGCGCCATGATCGGCGTGCGCGAGGGCACCCATTTCGAGGTCGATGTCTGGCCGCAGCTTGAGGCGCGTGCCAACGCGCTGGTTCGGGTGGTCTCCCATCTCCTGGTGCTGGTGTTTGCGCTGGTGTTTGTCTGGTGGGGCATTGAATTTGTGCGCTTCGGCTGGGATCAGTTGTCCGAGATCGCCGAACTGCCGATGTGGACGATATTCATCGCCTGGCCGGTTGCCGGGATAACCTGGATGCTCTTCATCGGCGAATCTTTCGCCGTCAATCTGCGCATCTTGCGCGGGGGGGAGTCGCAATGACCGGCATCGCGCTTACACCGGGCGCCGCCGCCGCAATTCTGTTCGGCGGGTTCTTCCTGTTGTTGATCTTGCGCGTGCCGGTCGCATTCGCGCTCGGCCTGTCCTGTCTGCCCATTCTGGTGATCGAACCGCGGTTGTCTCCGATGACGCTGTTCAACGAGACGTTCAAGGCCTACAACTCATTTATCCTGCTGGCGGTGCCGTTCTTCCTGTTGACGGCGAATCTGATGAACATCGGCGGCATCACGGATCGGCTGGTGCGGTTGTCGCGCACCATGGTGGGCAATTTCCCCGGTTCGCTGGCGCAAATCAACGTCCTGGTATCGGTTTTCTTCGCGGGGATATCCGGGTCTTCCACCGCCGATGCCGCAAGCCAGAGCAAGATTTTTATCGATGCGCAGGTCAAGGAGGGTTATGGCCTGTCGTTCTCGATCGCGATTACCGCTGTGTCGGCGGTGCTCGCTGTTATCATCCCGCCTTCGATTCTGATGGTGGTCTGGGGCGGTGTGATCTCGACTTCAATCGGCGCCCTGTATCTGGCCGGCATTCTGCCCGGCCTGCTGATCGCGGGCGCGCAAATGGCCACGGTGCATGTCTACGCCAAAATTTACCGGTATCCGGTCTATCCGCGCGCCACGTTAAAGGAGTTCATGACGGCCGGCTTCCAGTCGTTGCCCGCGTTGTTCACCCCCATCATCATCGTTGGCGGCATCCTGCTCGGATGGTTCACGCCCACCGAGTCCGCTGCTATCGCGGTGATCTACGCCGCGATTCTGTCGATCTTCGTCTACCGCGAGATGACCATGAAGCATGTGTATCAGGCGCTTTCCGAAACCGGCAAACTTGCCGCAATAGCCTTGTTCTGCGTCGGTACGGCTTCAGCCTTTGGCTGGTTGCTGGCTTACTACCAGATGCCCAGATTGCTGCTCGAGAACGTCACCTCATGGGGGCTCGACATCACCGGGGTGGGGTTTTTCATTGCATTCTCCTTCCTGGTTGTCGGATGCTTTCTCGACGCGATTCCCGCCATCATCATCCTTGGCACGACGTTGCAGCCGCTCGCCGAATCCGTGAACATGCATCCGGTGCAGTTCGCCATCATCGGCATCATTTCGCTGGCCTTTGGTCTGGTAACGCCGCCCTATGGAATGTGTCTGATGATTTCATGCGCGGTGGCCAAGGTCCCGCTCAAGTTCGCCCTCAAGGACACGCTCATCATGCTGGTGCCGATGTTGCTGGTGCTGGCCGCCTGCATCATCTGGCCGGAAATCCCGCTGTTTCTGCCGCGACTGATCTCGCCCGAATTCCTCAAGTGAGGCGCCTGCCCATGCAACGATATGATTCGGGCTGAGACTTGCGCATTCGGCGCCACCAATCGATGCGGGGCAGGCATATACTGCCCTTCGCCGCTTGGCCGAGCTCCATCACGATGAAGACAATGTTCAGTTGGTTCCTGCGTGTTGCAACGGCAGCCGGCCCGGTGGTTGCATTGCTCAGCCTCACGCTCGGTGCCGTGCCAGCATGCTTGGCCGACAGTACGCTCATCATCGAGAACACCGCCATCGAGAAAATGTTGCGCGAGCAGTATTTCACCGACCAGGGCCGCTATTGGCTCAACAACGCCGACGTATGCAACCAGTCCTGGCTGGAAGCGCCAAAAGTCACCGCATCGACGGGAAGGCTGCGCATCGGGGTGCAGTTCAGCGGGCGCGTCGGTGCGCAGGTCGGCGATCAGTGCGTTGGTGGCGGTGACACGTTCCGCGTTGCCGTTTCCGGCAAGCCGTACTATCGGGACGGGCGCCTCGGTCTCTACGATATTCGCATCGATTCGCTATCCCGGGAAATGTACCGGCCATTGCTGCAAGCGGTATTCGACTCGATGGTTCCCAAGGCACTGGACGTCAATCTCAGGGAAACGCTCCTGCGGCTTCTGACCGGGCGCACCGCGCCCTACGACGTGGACATTGGCGAACTCGTTGCCACTGACGTTAGCGCGGAGGCTGACCGGGTAAGCGTCCGGCTTCAGTTCAACCTGCGCGTGCGTTGAGGCGTTATAGAATGTTCCCTCGACAGCGCTATGGAAAATGCAACCGAAAGTGTTGGCATATGAGCTTTTTGATCTGGGCATCAAGCCCATTTCTGATCGGCCCCCACTGATTCAATGTTCCTTTGTTTTGCACGTGAATAAAGAATGAACGACCCGGATCAACCCGTCACCACGAATCAGGCGATGCCGTTCGATCTCCTCCTCGCGCAATGCCGCGATCTGGTTGGCGAGCACCTGGGCCAGGCATTGACCGGGATGCTGGATAAGGCCGAGGGTACGCTCTCCAGCCTGATGAACGAAATCCCGGATCGCGATGCGCGCGCGCCGTATTCACAGGCCAGGGACGTGGTACTCAAGCAGCGTGCCCCGATTGAGGAGCAGTTTCACTCGCAGTATCTGAGGGAATTTCAGATACGCAGCAATCGAATGAAAAAAATAGGACAAAGGTTTTCCGACCTTGACAGCTCCGCGCTCGAACTCGATTTGGTGGGTGAAGACGACCTGAACGAGACTCTGAAGGTCAACGACATGGCCACCAAGTTGCGCCAATATTGCGATGAGGAACTCGTTGCACTCGACCAGCGCGTGGGCGTCTTGCTAGGCGACGCCAATCTGGGGGCGGAAGACAACCCCTTCAGTCCGCAGGCGATCTGTGATGCCTATAAGCAGACCTGTCGTGGCATCGAGCCCAGTGTTGCGGTGCGGATGATTCTGCTGCGGCTGTTCGATGACCATGTGATCGACGACATTCGCTCCGTCTACAAGGCCGTGAATGCCTTGCTGGTAAAAAACTCGATCCTGCCGACCATCCGCTTCGGCGCTCCGCGCACCCAGAAAGACAAATTGGCGGTAGCCGGCGGGCAGGCAGACGATGAAGCCGTCGAAACGCCGACCCGCTCTGCCGACAGGGCCGCCGGTGGCGAGCAGGATTTTTTTGCGCTCATGCAAAAAATGCTCGCCGCCAATCAAACAACCGGCATGCCGTTTGCACAAGGCGGTGGCGGTGCGATTGCCATGCCGGGAATACCACTGCTGCCAGGAACGCCGGGAATGGCGGGCGGGAATGCGGGTCAGGTCGTAGTCCTGCAGGGTGCAGATCTGATGGGCTTTCTCACCCGAGTGCAGCAAAGCGGAGGGAAAGTAGCGACCGACGATGGCGCGGCAGAAGGGGTCACCGTCGATGTTTCCGGCACGACGAATGTCCTTCGCGATCTGAAGACCACCAGTCTGGGCGCCGGCATGAACCAGATGGACACCATGACGCTCGATATTGTCGCCATGTTGTTCGATCAGTTGTTCGATGATCCGCAGATCCCCATCGCGGTGAAGGGGCTCATCGGGCGCATGCAGATTTCCATTCTCAAGGTCGCCATCGCGGACAAGGACTTTTTCTCCTCGAAAACCCATCCGGCCCGGCGCATGCTCGATACGCTGGGGGAAATTTCCCTGCGCTTGCCGTCCACATTCAGCGTTGAACACCCGCTGTTTAAACGCCTGGATACCATCATCCAGGATTTGCTGCATGGTTTTCAGGACAACATTGAAATCTTTGACGACGTGCGCGAGCGGTTGCAGAGCCTGGTTCAGGAAGAGGATCAGCGCGTTGCGCAGGAGACACGGCCGGTCGAGGAGAAGATCGAGCAAAGAGAAACCCTCGCCGTGTCCAAGACCGTTGCGCAAACCGAAGTCAAGGCTCGAATTCAGAATCGCGACATATTGCGACCGGTGCGCGAGTTTCTCATTCTGGAGTGGGTGAAAGTATTGATGATGGTCCATATCAAGCGTGGACCGGACAGCGAACTCTGGAAGAACACCCTGTCAACAATGGATCAACTGATCTGGAGCGTGAAGCCCAATCACACGGCCGACGATCGCCGCGAACTGGCCAGGATGGTACCGGGCCTGCTGGCCCGTATGGCAGCGGGCTTGAAAATAGCCGGCGTTGAAAGTGCGATTCACGAGCGCTTTTTTGCCTTGTTGTACAAACTCCATGCCCGGGCACTAAACCAAGGCACGCAGGACGCGCCATCAGAGTCGAGTGGCAGCAGCACGGGGAACCCGGCCGCGACCACGACGGCAGTCGTAGCGCCGGAAGAAACCGCGCTGAAACCCGTAGAAGCAACTCAGCCGGTTCAGGCGGCAGCAAACACTTCCGGCAAGCCGGTGGAAACTCGGCCGGCAGCAGCGGCCCAGTCCGCTCAGGCTGCGGCGCCTTCCGTCGCCAAGACAGCAGCAGAAACCAAACCGGTCAAGGCGTCCACAGGCCAGCCGGTCAAGACGTCAACCGTTCAGCCGCCCGCGTCGAGCCGGCCCGCCAAAGCAACCACGAGCCAGGTTCCCGCGCCAGCAGAGCCCGAATCGGATTCCCTGGACTTCACGGCGATCATCACCATCAAGAATCCGTTTGGCGAGGGCAAAGTCCAAGTCGAGGAACTGGATTTTTCGGATTCGAAAAAAACCAGCGCGACACAACCCTCAATTTCAGCCAAAGAACTCGACTTCATCAATAACATCATGGTTGGTACCTGGGTGGAATTTCGCCAACAAGACGAGGAAGCGCAGAACCGTCCCGCGAAACTTTCGTACGTCAGTCCGCACAGAAGCAAATTTCTCTTCGTCGACCGCGTCGGAGAAACTGTTAAAGAATGTTCGCGCGCCGAACTTGCGATGCAACTTCGCCTCGGCAAGATTGCTCTCATGGACGACCTCCCGCTGGTCGATCGCATCATGAAAGGCCTGGTCGGCAAGCTGCGCTGAATCGCCGGATACGGCGAGCGAGGGGGCGCCACTCGTGCTCTTGGGGCGGCTTGCCTGGATAGTTCGGAGCGAGCCGCCTGGGACATGGAAAGAAACACCCGGGACGTCTCGAATCCGGCGGGCCCGCATCGTGCAATGAATTTAGCGCAACTAATTTAGCGCAACTATTGAGCGTTACGTATCTGCGTGACAGCTTTTCCCTCATCCCCGACCCTTCTCCCGGGAGGAGAAGGGCTTTAACTTCCCTCTCCCTCCGGGAGAGGGATTGAGGGTGAGGGAAAGAAACGCCGTGTTTAAATTTGTCACGAGGATATGCAATTCTCAATAATTTAGCGCAATGAATTTAGCGCAACGAGCC
>JANLTJ010000045.1:0-3768 GCA_031362885.1 Betaproteobacteria bacterium | reverse complement strand
CCTTGATCCAGATCAAGGCGCCCGCCTCTATCCAGGCGCAGCATGCTTGCAAGTACCCATGTGCGTAAACAGCAAGAGGGAGACTGATGTTCGATCACGGAAGCTGGATGTACGGGGGCTGGTTGATCATGCTGCTGGTTTGGGTCGCGCCGTTCGTTGTGCTGTTTCTTGCTTGGCAGGCTTTCGCCCGAAATAAACCACCATCTGCGCGCGATTTTCTGGATCAGACTTACGCACGAGGCGAGCTGTCGAGAGACGAGTACTTGAAGAAACGCGATGACCTGGCGGGACGCTGACATCGCGACCGTTTATCAACACAACCTGAAGGAGCACTCAAATGAACAAACTCACATTGACGATTTTTCTGACTTCCCTGCTTGCACTACCCGTGGCCCAAGCTGCGGACGAAGAAGATCACTCCGCTCATCACCCCGCCGCTGACCCGGCCCAGGCCGATGCCGCGCCGGACGACAAGGCCGCCGCAATGGGCATGGAGAAAATGCAGAATTTGATGGCGAAAATTCGTGCCGCCACGGACCCCGGGGAGCGCGCGAAGCTGATGAAAGAGCACATGACCTCAATGCAAGAGAGCATGAAGACCATGGGCGGCATGATGGGGAAAGGCGGCATGATGGGTAAGAAAAAACCGGACAGCGACGCGTCCTCTGCACCGCCTGTTCAGGGTGAAAAACCGGGCGGCGAGATGATGGCGGGCGGAATGATGAAGATGCACAAAAAAATGGAAGCGCGCATGGACGCCATGCAGAAAATGTTGGAGCAGATGATCGAGCGCGAGGCCATGGAGCAGAAGATGGAAGGCAGGTAGGCGGCGCCGGGCAGAAAATGGAACGCGGTCGCTGAAACGACCTGACTTCTAGCGGCAAGACCGGGAAGAATCTCATTACGCTGTGTATAGCAGGCTACCAAGTACGCGCGCACGCTCGGCATCCAAAGGAACACGCATGGAACACGATCCCAAAAACGAAAGTTGCAAGAGATGGATGACCGTATCGGTGCTGTTACTGGTGTTGAGCATTGGCGGCTGCGGATACAACACCTTGCAGGTAAATGATGAACAGATCAAGTCAAGCTGGTCCGAGGTCGTGAACCAGTACCAGCGACGTGCAGACCTGGTGCCCAATCTGGTGAATACCGTAAAGGGCTTCGCCGCCCAGGAAAAAGAGGTGTTGCTGGGTGTCACCAACGCCCGCACCAAAGTCGGCAGCATCCAGGCGACCCCGGAGCTCGTCAACAACCCAGCGGCATTTGCCAAATTCCAGGCTGCCCAGGGAGAGCTATCGGGCGCCCTCTCGAGGTTGTTGGTGGTGTCCGAAAACTATCCCCAGTTGAAGTCCGACGCCAACTTCCGCGACCTGCAGGCACAACTGGAAGGCACCGAAAACCGCATTGCGGTTGCGCGTAACCGCTACATCAAGTCGGTGCAGGAATTCAACGTGACGGTGCGCTCCTTCCCCTCGAATCTGACGGCAATGGCATTCGGATACAAAACGAAGCCCAACTTCACGGTGGAAGACGAAAAGGAAATTGCCAAGCCACCCAAAGTCGAGTTCGGGCCGGCGCCGGCCAAGTCCCAAGGCGAGGCTCAGGGAAGCGGCAAGTGAGGGCGATGAACACGGCAAGAGCGTCATTGCTGGCAGTGACGCTTTGCTGGTCTTTCATCTCTGGAGCACAAATCGCGGTCCCGCCCCTGACCGGACGCGTCACCGACCAGACCGCCACGCTCAGTACAGAGCAAAAGGCAACATTGGAGCAGACCCTGCAAGCGTTTGAAGCCAGGAAAGGCAGTCAGCTCGCGGTCCTCATTGTTCCCACCACCGCTCCGGAAACGATCGAGCAATATGCCTTGCGCGTTGCGGAGCAATGGAAGTTAGGCCGCAAGAAAGTCGATGACGGTGCGGTCTTGGTCGTGGCCAAGACCGACCGCGCGCTGCGCATCGAGGTGGGCTACGGCCTGGAGGGAGCACTCAATGACGCTACCAGCAAGCGCATCATCAGCGAGATTATTACGCCGGCCTTCAAGCAAGGAGATTTCTATGGCGGCATTACCGCCGGGGTCGACCAGATCATCCGCGTCATTGACGGCGAGCCGTTGCCGGAACCCAAGGGAAAGCCCGTCGGCGGTATTGCAGATTTTCAGCAGTATGTTCCAGTCATTTTTATTCTTTCACTCGTAGTGGGCGGGGTGCTGCGCTCCATGCTGGGCAGATTTCCCGGCGCGCTCGTAACCGGTGGGGCCGTGGCTGGGGTCGCCTGGCTGTTTGCCGGCGCGGTATCCATCGCGTTGGTCGCGGGTGTAATCGCGCTCTTGTTCACGTTGCTCAGCGGCGGTATGGGCGGACACGGCGTCGGGGGCCATCGCGGAGGATTCGGCACCGGGGGTTTTGGTGGCGGCTCCCGTGGAGGTGGCGGCTTCGGTGGAGGCGGCGGCGGTTTTGGCGGTGGCGGCGCGTCGGGGCGGTGGTAGCGATGAATATCAAACGCATAACGAAGCATCTCCTGCTGAGTCACTGGCAGGTCAATCGGGCTTTCCCCCGCCAAACCTTAATCGCGATTGAGCAAGCGATCAAAGCGAGCGAGACCGTACACGCGGGAGAAATCCGTTTCGCGGTGGAAGGCGCACTGGACGGCACACCGCTTTTCAAGGGGCAGTCCGCGCGAGAACGCGCGATTGAAGTTTTTTCGCAATTGCGGATATGGGATACCGAACACAATAACGGCGTGCTGATATATCTGTTGCTCGCGGACCGCGACGTTGAGATTGTTGCCGATCGCGGGATTGACGCGAAGGTGGGCTCTCTGGAATGGGAACAGATATGCCGCAAGATAGAGACTGCTTTTAAACAGGCGAACTACGAAGGCGGCGTAGTCAGCGGCATTCAAGCGGTGACGCAGCATCTCATGAAACATTTTCCCGCGTCCGGTGCGGGTCAGGATGAATTGCCGGACAAACCGCTGGTGCTGTAACTCAACCACGCTGGAGGGACAAAAAGATGACTGTAGAGCTTACGTTTCTTGGCGGCACCGGCACGGTGACTGGCTCGAAGTACCTTGTTCAGGCGGCCGGCAAGTCAATCCTGGTGGATTGCGGCCTTTTTCAGGGTCTGAAGACGCTGCGCCTGCGCAACTGGGCGCCGCTGCCGGTGCCGCCGCAGGATGTCGACGCTGTGGCGTTGACGCATGCGCATCTGGACCATAGCGGCTACCTGCCGCGCCTTATCAGGCAGGGATTCGCCGGGCCGGTCCATTCCAGCCAGGGTACGCGGGATCTGTGCGCCATTCTGCTGCCGGACTCCGGATACCTGCAGGAGGAAGAGGCGCGTTATGCGAACAAGCGCGGTTTTTCGAAGCACAAGCCCGCGTTGCCGCTGTATACCGAAGACGATGCGCACGCGAGCCTGAAGCGCTTCTCGCCCGTCCCATATGACAAAGAGACCGTCGTTGCCGGCGAGTTCCACCTCACGCTGCAACCCGCCGGACACATTCTCGGCGCCTCGATTGCCACGTTGCGCAGCGGCGGCATCCAGGTCGTTTTCTCGGGCGATCTCGGGCGGATGCACGACCCGATCATGCGTGCGCCCAGCCGGATCGAGGCGGCGGACTACTTGGTGGTGGAGTCAACTTACGGCAATCGCCGGCACGACGAGGCCGATGCCGAGGAGACGCTGAGCAGCCATCTTAACCGCGCGCTCGCGCGGGGCGGCGTGGTGATCATGCCGGCCTTTGCCGTGGGACGCGCGCAGACGTTGC
>JANLTJ010000238.1:0-11145 GCA_031362885.1 Betaproteobacteria bacterium | reverse complement strand
AGGGTCGCAGACGCGCCGGGAATATTGCCGTCAAATGCGCCGGAGGCGCGGGTGGAATAGCCCGAGTTGACGTTGTCTTCATTAGCGATGGCCGTGCCGGCGATATTTTGGCCGCTATTTCCGTTCCAATAACCATCGGTCGTCAAAATGGTGAAATTCTGCTGGCAGGAGTACTGGACCGGATCTTCCGGCATGCCGCTGTTGATGCCGTCCTGCCTGTGAGCGTAGTGCCGGCCGACCCGCGACAGCGCCTCACGCAGCGGCGTGGAGCCGTTCGTGGTCTGGGCGTAGAACTTTGCATACCACGCTTGTTTGTGCGTGGCATTGAAGGTCGAGATCGCAAGATACTTGCTCGCGGCGACCGGATTATTCGGATTGATGGTCAGGAAACCGACGCGGTAGCGGTCGTCCACGGGCAGGAAAGCCCTGCCCGCAGCGGACTTCATCATCAACATGCGGGTGCGGTAGTAGGCGTACCAGTTGGCAAAGTTGGTCATTTCCTCGGCGTAGCTGCAGACCGGCGCCGCCGCGCAATCAACGCGGCCCGACCTGCCGCCATAGGTCAAGGTTGCTGGCACGATGTTGGTGCGTGTGAACAAGCCATACCGCGGAAACGCGTAAGTGGTGGTGTACTTCGCCTGGCAGTTCAGGGTGCCGGCGGAGCTGCCGGTCACCGGCGCCGGTGCATTGGCCTGGGTGCTGTCCTTGCAGTAGCGCACGTAGGCCGGAATGGTGAAGAGCCCGGTGGGCGCGGTGGCGGCAGCGCAAGTGGTCAGGTTCTCGTCCGAGCAATGTTCCTTTGGCGTAATCGTGTAGTAGTGCGGATTGGAACCGAACGAGTTCTGCAGGGTGCGCGCCGCCGTGGTGATGCTGTAGTCGCATCGGCCGGCCGCGGCGCCGGAGGTTCCCGGAGTATAGGTAAAGGTATTGGTACCGGTGACAGTGATGCCGGTCGGGTTGCTGCTGGGGCGGAGTCGGCTGACAATGCCGGACGTGGCCGTGCAGTTGGCAACCGTGACACGGCTGGCCGCCGTCAGGCCATGGCCTGCGATGGTGGCGGTGGCGGTTGAGCCGGCTGTGCTGACGTTCGCTCCCAGAGCGAGCGTGATGGATGAAGCCGTGGCATTCGGGTACCCGAATGTGCCGCTATCCGGGACACCGATCCGGTAATCGAATGGATTTGGCGAGTCTATGCCGTTGCGCCTGCAGCCTGTGCCGTCGCTCAGGCAGTAGCGTATTTCCGGAAAGTTGTTGATCAGATTGATGGTGCTCGCCGTTGTGCCAAAACCATCGACCCGGACGCTGGTCCAGGGGCTTGTCTGTGCACCCAAACTGGTGCCGTCATAGCGCACAGCCGGCAAATAGGATATCTGCGGGTTGTAAAACGAGCTGTTGGACTGGGCCGAATAATAAGGCGGGTCGCCGCGCTGACAATTGCTAGCGCCGCCACTGCGCGGTTTGCAGGTGTTGTTGTCGGTCAGATTGTCCGGCAACACATCTTCGTTCATCGATCCCGAGTCGTCGAGCACGAACATCAGGTTCGGCAAGACCGAGGCACTGGCTGAGCTCGCCAGCGGCGTATTGGCAATATCTATCGGGGCGGCCTGCGCCGCGCAGGCCGCCATCAGCGCCGTAACGAGCAGTGCGCGCGCGAGCTGTGCAGACGAGTCGTAAGAGGGGGTCTTCATCGAAATCTCCCAGTTATGGTGCGTGGTGAAAAAATGTCTTCAAAGAGGAATGGAGACCATGACCTGGACATGGCTCTCTGTGTTTTGCGGACCCTGCGAGCGGGCCGTAATACGGTAGTAAACATGAGGGTTGCCCTGAAATACTACGGCACCGGTGTTTTGGCTGGCACCAGCGGGCGTAGCAATAGTCTCAACAAACTGGGCGCACTGATTTGACTGACCACTGGCGCCGGTGCCGTTGTATGCGGTATCCGGTTCGGTGCACATCCGCTGGATAATGTAGGAAATGACGTTTCCAGCCGCGTCCGCGTCCCCGTTATCGAGGGTCGCCGCATTGTCCCAGGTCGCCTCCGCCGTCCAATTGGGTTCGGGGACGGCGCGGGATGAATAGTATCCCCGGGCGAGGTTGGTACTGTTCAGGGTCGCCGTGCCGGAGTTGGCGATCAACCACGCATACCCGGCTTCGATTCCCTTGTCCGCGGCGCTAAGCGCCGATTGCTTGAAACTGAGGTTACCGGCCACCAGGTTGGCGGTGTCGATGGAACGCGACATACCGATCGCAGCCAAAGTCATCGACACGAGCACGATGAGGGCGATGACCAGCACGACACCCCGCTGGCGTTGATGCGATGAAGCTGGGGACAGGCCATTCTGTATTGGTTTTGTCATGATGATTGCTGCCATAACAGGTTGCGAAGCGGGACGGTCGTCTCGAATACGCGGTAGCGATAGCACTGCCAGTTCGGGTCCGCCGACAAGTCCAGCGTTCCGCCCGACCAGTCAGGCGTCGCGGTTGTCGCGTCGCAGGCGCCGCCCTGAACGTTGGCCTTTTCCGGCTGTGCGCTGCGCGCCACGATCGCCAATCGAACCGTCAGGATCGCGGCCCAGTCGGCGGCCGTGGGCAGGAGCGGCATCGTGTTTTCGTAGACATCCACCGAGCCATCAGCGGTGGTGTCCTTGCCGTATTGCGCTTTCAGCAGCACGATATTGTCGGCGAGCGCAAGCGTGCTGACGGCAAGGCCGGAGTCCAGCACCAGTTGATTCGCGTCGACACGGTAGGTATTGATGACCGGGCCCGCGCCGAGGTTGAAAATTACGCCCTCGGTGGTGTAATCCACGCCTAACCCTGCCGGTTTGTTGTATCGCGCCGGAACGCTCACGCCATTGGCATTGGTATAGTTACCGGGGTTGTGAACGACATTGTCGGATTGCCCGCCTCCGGGCACACCCGTTACCTGGCCCAATGAGCAAGCCTTGCCGGCTTCGGCGGCAATAATGAGATCGCCTTCCGTAAAACCAAACCGGTTGTTGACTTTGTAAGCTGACGCCGAATTCGGCATGTTTTGCGTAATTTTTGCCGGATTCGCAATCAGATCCGAAGTGCTGTACATCAGGGTGATCGCGTCAGCAATGCTATCGTTGGCGCCAACCGCGATGACCACTGGTGCCAGCTTAAAAGCCGGAAGATCGGGCGGCACCGCGAGTTCGTCGTAGGCATTGACGGTGCAGCCCAATAACTGGGAATTGTTGAAACCGTATCCGGCCATGCGCAAGTCGCGCTCAATCGTGAACAGTGAAAGCGCGCCAAATTGCTGCGCGTCGCCGCCACTGGTCGAGGTGCGTTTGATGCCTTCCGATACCGAGAAAACCTGGAAGATGATTATGGTGCCAAGCAGCGCGATAACCATGGCAACCAGGATTTCAACCAGGCTGAATCCGCGCGCGTGATGAGGAAATGTACGCATACTGGAGGCCGTCTCTGAGGTCAGTTAATCGAGGCGATGGCGAGGTACTGATGCGGCGGCGGAGGGTCGGCAAGATTGGCCTCTTCCGGGTGTTGCCAGAAGATGGTGACCGTAACTTCTCTGCCGACGAAGGAGATCGTCGGAGGATTCGCCGTGGTCCCCACCAGCGTGGCGTTGACCTTGTTTACCCAACCCACCAGGACGCCTGGCGGGGTGCCGCCCCCGTAAGCATAGGTTCCCAGATTTGCCCGGTTGGCCCACATCTGACCAATGACTTCGTTGGCCAGGAAACTGGCATCCATGCGGTACTTGGATTCCGCGACGGAGCGCACCGCGACGGCCTGCATGGCGACCACTGCCAGAATGCCGATCGAGAACAGCAGAATCCCGATTAACGATTCCAGCAGCGTCACACCTTTCTGTTTTGACGCAGACCGGATATTCATGGGCTTTTTCATCGGAACTTCATCCTTTATAGGCATCTGCGGGGATCGTCCGCCGCCAACGTTGGTGCGGGATCGCACATTTTCATGGAGCCGCCAGGCACCACCAAGATGCGCAGCGGGCGAATCGCGGTGTCCGCCGAAATTGTCGAAGCGACATCAATGCTGGTGATCGATTCGCTGCCGTCGTCATTGGTTACGACCCAGCCCATGCCGTTAAAGGTGATGCGGTCAGCGACAACCGGCGTCACTGCAATTGCCGCCACCTGGGATCCTTCGGCCGAATCGCGCTGTTGGATGATTGTTCCCGGCGTCGATACCGCAGCTATGGTCCAGGTGGAACCGTCAACCATTATCATCTGCACCGCAGCATTGCGGCGCACCGCTTCGGCGCGCGTGATTTGCATCCCATTCAGTATGCTTTCTGCTGCATTTCGGATCTGCATGTTCTGGGTCCAATGTTGAAAGGCCGGTACGGCCATCATCGTCAGCAAGCCGACGAGAGCGAAGCCAATCAGCAGCTCGATCAGCGTGAAGCCGCGATGTTTGGGGTTGGCTAACATTGGTTGGGTTTCTTGCGTACCCAGCACGTGGCCGAAGATGCGTAACCGGCACCTGCGGCGGCGCCCGTGATAACTGTGCGGCGGGCGTTGCTCTGGTCTATGGTGAAGACGAACCCACTGAGAGAGCCCTGGCCCGTAGCCGTGATGGTATATGTCGTAGCATCTGGAGCAGGATTGCAGGCGAAATTCCAATTTTCAGTAGCAGCCGGTACCGTGGCGACAGTGCCGGCTGCGCACGCTCCGGCATAAGTTCGGCTATCCAGGAAAAACTGCTCCATCTTCACTCGATGTCCGGAAAGCGTAGAGACGGCCTCGACCAGCCGCCCCCTGATCACAAAATCCGAGTACATCGGAAGCGCGACCGCAGCCAGAATCCCAATAATTGCCACGGTGATCATGATCTCAATGAGGGTAAATCCGGTGGCTTGCTTGTTATGCTTTTTGACTTGCATTTTTCTTTCCCTTCTTTCAGTTGAGTGAATCGTAAAGATCGCTTGTCATGCACGCAAATTCGGCCGACCAGTGGGAGATTTCGCGGAATGAACGGCGGGCGCTTAGGGCATGCCGCTGGCGTACCCGCGGGCGGCATTGATGCAAAAATTCCGATTAAACGATCGACAACAATAGCTTAAGCTGTTTTTCTGGAGTACCCAAACTTTCGGAACGCCATTGGCAACGTTCGCTTGCATCGGTATGCAAAACGGCGTCATTTCCTGGTTTCGGCTTCGGTGGTTTTTTGGCCCGCCTGACGCGCCCAAATCTGGGAGTGCTGGTCGGTAACCGGGAGCTGACACGGTGGTCCGCACCGGGTTTGGCGGAATTAGACAGGGGGCAGTTCGAAACCTATAATCCGCGCCATGGATGCAATTGCGTACAGGAGGGACAACGTGGCACGCAAGCTGCGCGCGCACGGGATCAACCCTACCCACCAGCGTATCGAAATCGCGCATGCCCTGTTCTCGCGTCGAGAGCATCTTTCCGCCGACCAGGTTATGGCGGTGGTCAATGAACATCATTCCGAAACTTCCAAGGCAACGGTTTACAACACACTCAATCTTTTCCTCGAAAAGAAGCTGATCCGGGAAGTGATTGTCGATCCGAACAAGGTGTTCTACGACCCGAATACTTTACCGCACTACCACATGTATGACATCGCTTCGGGCAAGCTGACCGACATCAATGCGAAAGATGTTCGCGTATCCGGATTGCCTTCACTGCCCGCTGGCATGACGACCGAGGGGATGGACATCATCATTCGCGTGCGGCCGACGGATTTTTCGGCGGCGTGACGGTTCAGCGTCCGGTAAATTTTGCGGGACGTTTTTCCATGAAAGCACCCACTCCCTCGTGGAAGTCCTCGCTTCCGCCGGCTTCTCGTTGCAGGTTGCGTTCCAGATCAAGTTGTTCATCCAGAGTGTTGTTGGCCGAGGCATAGATTGCCTGTTTCATCAGCCCCAGGGCCTTGGTTGCCTGTCCGGCGAGATGCCGTGCCAGTGTGGTGGATTCTTCCCGTAGCCGATCATCGGGTACGCATTTCCAGATCATGCCCCATTGCTCGGCCTGCTGCGCACTGATCTTCTCCCCGAGCATGGCTGCGGCCATGGCGCGCGCGGTGCCGATCAGTCGCGGTAGCGTGTGCGTGCCTCCCGCATCGGGAATCAAACCAATCCGGCTGAAGGCCTGTATGAAACTCGCGGATTGCGCGGCAATAACGATGTCGCAAGCGAGTGCCACGTTGCACCCGGCACCGGCGGCCACACCATTGACCGCGCAAATGACCGGGAAGGGCAGGGTACGCAATTGCCTGACCAGCGGGTTGTAGTTCTTTTCCAGGGAACTGCCCGGGTCGCCGGTATTGGCGCCTTCCGGGTTTATGCGTTCGGAGAGATCCTGCCCGGCACAGAATCCGCGGCCGGCACCGGTAATCATGAGCGCGCGCACGGCGCGATCGGTCTGGATGATTTGCATCGCCTGCTTCAGTTCCGCATGCATTTGCGCGGTGAAAGAGTTCAGTTTTTCCGGGCGGTTCAGAGTAATGGTTGCGACCCCCCCGGCGATATCCAATAAAATGGCGCTGAAATTCATTTGCCAACTCCCTTCATCGTATTCGGTTGCGAATGGCGGACAATTTTTGAGAACCCACCCGGTAGAACAAGACATGAACTACGAACATATCATCGTCGAAATCCGCGGCAAAGTCGGGTTGATCACGCTGCATCGTCCGAGAGCACTGAACGCGCTGTCGCCGGAATTGATGCGCGAACTCACAGCCGCGCTCGATGCATACGAGGCCGACAGGAACATCGGCTGCATGGTTCTCACCGGAAGCGAAAAAGCCTTTGCTGCCGGTGCCGATATCAGGCCGATGAGAAAAAAGTCCTATATCGACGTCTATACAGAAGATTTCATTACCGCCGATTGGGAGCGCATCACACGCTGCCGCAAACCGGTCATTGCCGCAGTTGCGGGCTACGCCTTGGGCGGCGGTTGCGAACTGGCCATGATGTGCGATTTTATCCTCGCGGCGGACAATGCCGTATTCGGGCAGCCGGAGATCAATCTCGGCACCATTCCCGGGGCCGGGGGCACCCAGAGATTGCCGCGTATCGTTGGCAAATCCAAGGCCATGGAGATGGTGTTGCTGGGCCAGTCGCGCATGATGGATGCGACGGAAGCCGAGCGCTCGGGCCTAGTGAGTCGCGTCGTGCCGCTGGCGCAATTGATGGACGAGGCGTTGAAGGCGGCGGCAATCATCTGCGAAATGTCCCTGCCGGCGGTGATGATGGCGAAGGAAGCCGTCAATCGCGCTTTTGAAACGACGCTCGCGGAAGGGGTGCATTTCGAGCGGCGGCTATTTCACTCGAGTTTCGCCACTGAAGACCAGAAAGAGGGCATGGCGGCGTTTGTCGAAAAACGCAAGCCGGTGTTCCGCAATTGCTGAGCGGGCTTGCCCAGGTTTGCCGGCAGGACCGGGGCAGCCTTATAATCCGCGCCCACGCCGCTGCCTTATAATTCGCGGCCACGCCGCTGTAGCTCAGTTGGTAGAGCAGCGCATTCGTAATGCGAAGGTCGCCAGTTCGACTCCGGCCAGCGGCACCAGTCACGACCAACACTTGCCAGCTTTGGGCAACTCCAGCACCCCAGGTGCTTTCCCGCATTACCGACCCGGATTGGAAAATCACACGTGAAAATGTTGATGTTGTTGCTGCTGATACTTCCGGCAATCGCTCTCGCCGAAGACGACGGCGAAGAGTATCTCCGGCTGATGGAAGATACTAAAACCAGGGACGCGGCGCTGGTCTACCTCGACAATGTCACTGGCGAGTGGGATGGCAGTCTGTTCTGCATTGCCCGAGGTAATCCCAAGGCGCCGGATGATGCGCGGTCGGCGGCGTTCATCGCCGTCAGGGCCTATCTGGAAAAGCATCCGCAGGATCGCTACCGCCCGCGCCGCTACCTGATCATTCAGGGACTGCGAGCCGCTTTTCCCTGCCCGGCGCGCTAGGTTTTCGCGCAGCTACTCGGTACTATCGCCGGCTTTTCTTTTCCTAGCGGTACACCATGACCGGTACCTTGGTGTGGGTCAGCACCCGGGTCGTCTCGCTTCCCAGCAGCATTGCAGTGAGCCCGCGACGGCCGTGCGAGGCCATGAAAATGAGGTCGCAACCCTTGTTTCCAGCCGCCTCAATGATAGCTTCCCAAGGGTGGTCGTCGGTGAGCAGCAAGGTTTCGCAGGTTACGCCGTTTGCTTCGGCGCGCTGACGCAAAGCTTCCACCAGGCGCTCTCCGCGCACGCGGGCTTCACGCTCGAATTGCTCGACCAGGATATCGCTTGGGCCGGCTTCGGTATAGATCATGTAAGACGTGGCGGCAACGGCGTGAAAGGCGACTACGCTGGCGCCGGCGAACTTCGCAAACTCGATGCCTTTTTGAGTGGCCGAATCGCACAGTGCGGAGCCGTCCGTAGGCAGCAGTATTTTCCGGTACATTTTGTCCTCCTTGTGCAGGATACGTTTTATATTTATAGCGTCTTCCCGGGCATTGTGGATAATTATCGCGGCCAGGACGCCCGTTAAATTCCGCCGCGACGCAAGACTAAAGGAAATACATGAAAATAACCGACCTCAATATCCATGTGCTGAAAAGCCCGCTCGCGGAGCCTTTCGCTTTTTCCCAGGGTTGGGTCAGGCAACGCTCCGCCACATTAGTGGAGATTTTGACCGACGAGGGCATTACCGGATGGGGCGAGGCTTTCGCCCAGGGGCTCGAACCCCCGGAGATTGCGGCCGCGGTGATCGACAAGGCGCTCAAGCCCTTGCTCATCGGAGCAGATCCGCTCGACATCGAAGTTCTCTGGCATCGTATGTACCACATGACGCGCGACTATGGTCGCAAGGGTTCGGTGGTGTCCGGCATCAGCGCCGTGGATATCGCGCTCTGGGACGTTGCCGGAAAATTTCATGGCCTGCCGATCTACAAGTTGCTGGGCGGCGCATTCCGCACACGGGTGCAGCCGTATGCGACGGGCTTCTATCGTATCAAGGGTCAGGGAGAAGCGAAACGGCTGGGCGAGGAAGCCATCCGCCACTTTGAAGCGGGCTTCCCGATCATGAAGGTGAAATTGGGCTATGGCATTGAAGATGACCTTGACTGCATGTGGGAAATCGGCGCCGCGATTCAAGGCAAGCCGGTCACGCTGATGGTCGACACCAACCACGCCTACGGGCGGGCGCAAGCATTGAAACTGGGTCGTGCGCTTGAGGAATACGACCTGCGCTGGTACGAAGAGCCAGTCGTGCCGGAGGATGTGCAGGGTTATGCGGAAATGCGACAGAAACTGTCGATGCCGATCGCCGGCGGCGAGAATGAGCACACGCTCTATGGATATCGCGAGCTTCTCGGGGCCGGCGCAGTGGACGTTGCGCAGCCTGATCTGGGTTCCTGTGGTGGAATTTCCGCCGGCCGCCATATTGTTGCGCTGGCGCAGGCGCATGGGGTGCAGATCAATCCCCACGTCTGGGGCTCGGCAATCGCACAGGCGGCATCGCTGCAATTTATCGCCGCCTTGCCCGTCGCACATCATTCGTTGTTTGCGCAGGAACCGATATTCGAATACGACCGTTCGTCGCATCCGTTCCGTCAATATTTGATCACCCGGCCGATCGAGCAAGTGAACGGCTGGGTCGAAATTCCATCCGGGCCAGGCTTGGGGGTGCAAGTTGACCGCACGGTACTGGATAAATTCCGTGTATGAAGCCAGAACGCTGTTTCGAACCGATTACCAGGGTTGACCTGAAGAAACTGGCCCGAATCGCCAGTGCCGAACGCGAGGATTTTTTCGGGCGCCACCCGGAATGGGCGATTCTCTATCGTAAACGTATGATATGCGCTGCCTTGTGTAATGACGCAGCGCTTCATTTCGTCAACGGATCGACCGGCTTCGATGTGTTCGATGTCTGGACTTTTTACGCGGAACATCCGGAGGCGCCGTTTCCCTCCCAGACGCTGGCCAAGGCGGATTTCGGAAAGTCGAAGTTCGGTCGCGATACGGCCAACCCACAAGCCTACCAGGGCCGGCGCGTCGAACTCCGGGGCCGCTCCCTCGGCTGCAAATCCGGCGACAATCCCATTGAAGCCCTTCAGCGCTATCTTCGATCCGGACAAACTTCGTCCGCGCGGCAACTGCGTGACAAGGCGTTGGTATTGAGCGAACCCGAGGACTATCGCGGCTTTGTTGCCTGGCCGTCGTTGGTCATGTCGGCGGGTTGAATCCGCTGCCGGAAAACGACTTGGCCCCGAATGCGGAGCCTGATGCTCCACATTCGGGGCCAACGTCTTTTTTTCTTATTTAACCAAGAAACAAAGCGCTTGGAGCAATGTTGGCTTTGCTGACTGGTTACTCCTCCCCCGCCGTGATCCGGAAGTCTGCTTGGTTGCCGAATCGGTTGTGCCAATATGGTTTTATTGGTCTTGTTCAGGCAAACCGAACCCAGGCGCAAAGCCTAACTGCCCACCAATCGCGGAGTCAATCTTGCGGCGCATCATGCAAATTTTCTCGATCAGACGGGTCGGTTCGTGATGTCCGCGAACGCCAAACCCTGCAATACACCTTGAATTCCGAGAAGTCTGAAAGAAGGGCAGGCGCGCCGGGGGTGAGACGAAATATGGGAGGAATAAATGCGGCGCATCGTGAATCAATGCGCCGCAAAACTTCTCGTACAGGGCACTTAGTGAATTCTCACATAAGACAGATACCCCGAGTCTAGCTACGGCCGAATTCCACCGCGTCTCTGCCAGCCGGCACCGCAATCTTGGTGTCACCCTTGATGATGTAGCGTCCGGAATCAGCGGCTTGGCTCGGATTGAGTTGCAACGTTTCCGGCAAATGCGACAGTGGGCACTTCCGGGCGGGCATAGGTATTGACAACGTTGTCAATCTGGTAGGTACGCACGCCCGTTTCGGCAAAGGCGCTTGTAGTCGCAAGAGCAAATCCCGCCGCGATAATGAACTTTGATGCTTTCTATTTAAGAATAACTGAACTTATCCTGCGATCACCCTTACACCTTGGGAAGGTGGATGAAAACCCTTTCATTCGTTGTATGGGTGCCGTTAAACATTAATGCGGCATCGCACAATAGACCTAATTTCGCCATAGCATTCATTCCAAAATAGAATAGAAAGGCTAAACGTATGGTCTTAAATGTT
>JANLTJ010000147.1:0-7680 GCA_031362885.1 Betaproteobacteria bacterium | reverse complement strand
TGACGGAAGCGCCTGCCATATCGTGCTGACAGAACGGCATGGCCACTGCGCCATAGCCCTGTAGCGGCAGCCACAGCGCAATGAGCACACAGATGAAAGATTTCCAGCGCTTCATGCGGGCAGTATAGGCCACATTATTTGCCGGTTCCAGTTCTAGCCTCTTCCAACCGCATGGGAGACTGAAATAGGGATTGTGGATCGAGCACCGGCCGATGCTGATCGATACGGCCGGATCGAAGCGCGTAGGATGGGTAGGGTGGCCGCGATACCCATCGCAACCCGCGTCAATGAATGACGGAAGCGAGAGCGGCTTGCCGCCAAAGGCCTAAGCGTGGCGCCCCGACCGGATATGGACCATGCGATAAAGTACCGGCAATACCAGCAAGGTGAGCAGCGTCGCGGACAAAATGCCTCCAATCACCACGGTGGCGAGCGGGCGCTGCACTTCCGCTCCGGTGCCGGTATTGAGCGCCATGGGCAGGAAACCCAGGCTGGCTACCAGCGCGATCATCAGTACCGGTCGCAGCCGCGTCATGGTGCCTTCCACAATAGCTTCATGAATTTCCATGCCCTGAGCGCGCAGGTCACGGATGCACGAGACGATCACCAGGCCGGTGAGCACCGCTACACCGGAGAGCGTGATGAAGCCGATTCCGGCAGATATGGAGAGCGGAATACCACGTAACCAGATCGCCACGATGCCCCCGGTCAAGGCCAGCGGCACGCCGCTGAATACCAAAGCCGCATCCTTGGCCGGACCGAAGGTCATGAATAACAGCCCGAAGATGAGCAGCAGGGACAGCGGTACCACCACTTGCAGCCGCTTGGCGGCGGAGGCGAGTTGCTCGAACGTGCCGCCGTAGGCCAGCCAGTAGCCTTCCGGCAATTTTATTTCCGCCGCGATGCGCTCCTGCGCCTCGGCCACGAACGAGCCCAGATCACGTCCGCGGACATTCGCGGTCACCACGGCGCGGCGCTTGCCGTTTTCGCGGCTGATCTGATTGGGGCCGGGTGCGATGTCGAACACGGCGACTTCTCCCAGCGTCACATAGCCGGATTTTGTATCAGCCCCCGCCGCCGTACCGCCACCGGCGCGCAATGGAATCGGCAGCCGTTTCAAAGCCTCCATGTCCTGGCGCAGGCGTTCCGGCAGGCGTACCAGCAGATCGAAACGCCGGTCGCCTTCAAAAACCTGACCGGCCAGTTTGCCGCCCACGGCGACTTCGACGATTTCCTGCACGTCGGCAACACTCAGGCCATAGCGCGACAACTTGGGCCGGTCTATTTTCACCGTCAGCATCGGCAGGCCGCTGATCTGCTCCACCTTGACATCCGCCGCGCCCGGTATTTTTTCCAGCAACTCGGCGATTTCCTCGCCGTTTTTGAGCAATACATCCAGATCGTCTCCGAATACTTTCACCGCGACGTCGCTGCGCACGCCGGAGATTAGTTCGTTGAAGCGCATCTGGATCGGCTGGGTGAATTCGTAGTTATTGCCGGGAATCTGCTCGACGGCCTTTTGCATGGCGGCGACCAGATCATCCTTGGCGCGGTTGGGATCGGGCCATTCGGATTGTGGTTTAAGCATTATGAAGTTATCCGCGACATTGGGCGGCATCGGATCGGTGGCGATTTCCGCGGTGCCAATCTTGGCGAATACTGTATCCACTTCCGGGAAAGCCTTGATGCGTTTTTCCAGCGTCTGCTGCATCTCGATCGCCTGGGTGAGGCTGGTTCCCGGAATGCGCAAGGCATGCATGGCGATATCGCCTTCGTTCAAGTTGGGTATGAACTCGGCGCCCATGCGGGTGGCGAGCAGCGCGCTCAGCACCACGAGCGCGAACGCGGCGCCCACGGTGGGCAGCGGATTGCGCAGCGCGAAGTCCAGCGCCGGACGGTAGGCCGCGCGCGCCCAGCGCATGAGACGGTTTTCCTTTTCTTCGACCTTGCCGGTCACGAAGATCGCCACCGCCGCCGGCAAAAAACTCACCGAGAGGATCAGCGCGCCCAGCAGCGCCACGACCACGGTGAACGCCATGGGGTGGAACATTTTTCCTTCCACCCCGGTCAGGGTGAAGATGGGAATGTTCACCAGCGCTACGACTACCACGCTCACCAGACTCGGTTTGAATACTTCGCGCGTGGCTTCGAATACGGTCTCAAAGCGCTCAGCGCGATCAAGCAGACGCCCGAGCCGGTGTTGCTCCAGCGCCATGCGCCGCAGGCAGTTCTCGACGATGATGACCCCGCCGTCGACGATCAGGCCAAAGTCAAGCGCTCCCAGGCTCATCAGGTTGGCGCTGACTTTATTTTCCACCATGCCGGTGATGAGGAACAGCATGGACAGCGGAATGACGGCTGCGGTAAGCAGGGCGGCGCGCCAGTTGCCGAGCAGGGCGAGCAGAACGGCCACTACCAGTGCCGCGCCTTCGAGCAGGTTCTTGGAAACGGTTTCTATGGTGCGGTTGACCAGTGTGGTGCGGTCGTACACGGTCTTCGCCGTGACACCTTCAGGCAGGGAACGGTTCACTTCCGCCAGTTTGACTGCTACGCGCTGGGAAACGGTGCGGCTGTTCTCGCCCAGGAGCATGAACACGGTTCCCAGCACCACTTCTCTGCCGTTTTCGGTCGCCGCGCCGGTGCGTAGTTCCTTGCCCATGACGACTTCGCCCACGTCTTTGATCCGGATCGGCACATCGGAATCGGTACGAATTACGATGTCGCGTATTTCTTCGAGCGTGCTGACTTGGCCCGGCGCGCGGATCAGATACTGTTCGCCGTTTTTTTCGATATAGCCCGCGCCGATATTGGCGTTGTTGCGGGCAAGCGCCTCCAGCACGTCGTGAAAGCTCAGGCCGTAGCTGATTAATTTGGCGGGATCGGGCGTGACGTGAAATTGCTTCAAATACCCGCCGATGGTGTTGATCTCGGTGACGCCCGCTACGTTGCGCAACTGCGGCCGCACGATCCAGTCCTGGATGGTGCGCAGATCGGTGGACGTATATTCGCTGCCGTCGGCTTTGCGAGCGCCTTCCTTCGGCTCCACGATCCACATGAAAATCTCGCCCAGTCCGGTGGCGATTGGCCCCATCTCCGGCTCGACACCGGGGGGCAACTGACTGCGCGCCTCTTGAATGCGTTCGTTGGCGAGCTGGCGGGCGAAATAAATGTCGGTGCCATCTTGAAAGATCACAGTGACCTGGGACAGCCCGTAACGCGACAAGGAGCGCGTTTGCTCCAGGTTGGGCAGTCCGGCCATTGCCGTTTCGATCGGGAAGCTCACACGCTGCTCCGCTTCCAGCGGTGAATAGCCGGGCGCCTCGGCGTTGATTTGCACCTGCACGTTGGTGATGTCCGGCACCGCGTCTATCGGCAGGCGCTGATAGTTGTAGGCGCCCAGCGCGGCCATGCCCAGAACCATGAGCAGGACCAGCCAGCGCTGGTGAATGGCGAAACGCAGAATTCGTTCAAGCATTGTTGTTCCTTTTTAGACGGCGTCTTCGCCGTGCTCGCCGGTGCGGATACGTACAACCTGTGCAACTTCGCTGACGGCGATCAGTCCGTCTCCCGCCAGCCCGGTATGCGCGTTGCGGCGAATCGTTTCGATAATCTGCGGCGCCAACTGATCCGAACACAGAATGAGCAGCACCAGTTTGTCGTGCTCAAGCATGTCCGACTCGGTTGCGTGATAGGCATGGCCGGCGGCAAGCCCGCGCCCATGGCCCTTGGCGCGCAACAGGGTGAAGCCGGGGAAATGCGGCAGTTCATGCAGCGCATGCTCAACTTTGGCCAGCATGTGCGGTTGAATAATGGCGGTGATTTGTTTCATGAAGGCCTCCTCAATGGTCGTGGCTCGCGCCGCTTTTGCCCAAGTCGGCTTTGAGCACGAAGCTGCCGGTAGCCGCGTACTCGGTTCCCGCAGGCACGCCGCTGATGACCTCGACCCGCTGGCCGTCGCTGCGTCCCAGTTCAACCGGACGCGCTTCAAACAGATCGCCGAAGCGCACGAACACCGCTTTCCAGTCGCGATAGGTCTGAATCGCCTCGGCTTCGACTGCAACCGCGACGCGGGCCTCGCTTTGCACCAGTTCCACGGCAACGAACAGGCCGGGCCGCCAACTGCGGTTCGGGTTTTGCAGCGTGACGCGCGCCTTGGCTGAGCGGGACTGCTCCCCGATCAGCGCGCCGACGTAGGAAACCCGGCCGGTCGCTGCCGTTTCCAGACCGGTGGCGCGGACCGTGACATTCTGGCCCAGCTTCACGCTGTCGAGATCCTTGGGGTAAATCGTCATTTCGGCCCAGACGGTGGATAAATCGGCGATGGTGAAAATGCTGGCGTCGTCCTTCACCGATTCGCCCAATGTCAGATGCTTCTCGATGACCACGCCGTCGAACGGCGCGCGAATCTCGTATCGGCTTATGTCGCTCGATGCGCTGCGCGCCTGTAGCGCCGGATCAATGCCCAGAGCAAGCAGTTTTTGCTCCGCATTGCGATGCGCGATCTGCGCTTCCGCGAGCGCCTGGCGGCTGGCGAGATAGTCCTGCTCGGCGGAGATTTTCTCCTCCCACAGGCGTTTTTCGCGTTCAAACGTGGTGGCGCTCAGGTCCAGCCGGGTCTTGCTGGCCAGGTACTCGCTCTTCAGGCTGGCGAGCGTGGTGCTCTCCAGTATCGCGAGCATTTCCCCCTTTCTGACTTGGTCGCCCAGATTCTTGCCGGAATGAATGACCACGCCATCGAGGCGTGGCACGACGTGGGCGAGACGGTCCTGGTTGAACTGGATTTCGCCGGCGAGTTGCAACGATGAGCGGATATTCATCGGCCCGGCGGTGGCAAAGCGGATGCCGGCACCTTGTGCGGTGGCGTCGTCCATGGCGATGCGGCCTTCGATTTGTTCGTAATCCCAGTTGTACGACTGTCCTTTGTGCTGCGCCGTGACGCGAGTGGTGAAGGAATGTGGTTCCGTGATTTCCCCGTTGCCGAGCAGAAAATCTTGCTTTACGTCGAACGCTATCGTCTCCGGTGCCGCGCCCAGGCGCCCAAGTTGAATCTGCGCGCTGACCGCACCGGGGGCAAGCGCTTTGTCGTTTTCATAGGCGTACAGGCGAAACTCCGGTGGTATGCCTTCCTCATAGATAGTGACTTCCAGTGCGAAGCTTCCCTGGCGCAGCATGCGCCCACCGTGCGGGCCTTTGGCGTCGGCGGGATCGCCGTCCGGCGCGGAGTTTCCGGCGGTGTGGTCATCCGTTTGCGGCATGGGTTTGCTGCCCGGCATCAGGAAAATGCCGAGGGCAATTGCGACGGAAAGCAATGCACCGCCGATCATGAGGTAACTGCGATTCATTTTTCATCTCCTGCTGGGATAGGAGAGTCGCCGGGTAACGCCGGGCCGAGTTCGTCGCCGATCAAACGTTCGATTTCACGCACGCCGCGCTGGTGCTGTGCCAGCGCGCCGAGATACTGGGCGCGCACCTGAGACAAGGTGCGTTGGGCATCGAGCACATCGATAAATCCGAACTTGCCCAGTTCGTAGCCTTTGCGGGTGGCATCGAGCGCGCTTTGCGCGCCGGGGAGAATGTTTGACTTAAGAGTCTCGATTTGTGTGCGAATGGCGGCGAGACGCTGGCCGGTATTGGCAAGTTCCGTATAAACTTTGTTTTCCGCCGCGCGCTTTTGCTCCAGCGTTTTCTCGCGCAGACGCAGGGCTTCGAGCGTGCCCCCTTGGTTGCGGTCGAACAGCGGAATCGGTATCGCGATACCGATGGTGAAGGCGGTATCGTTGAACGCACTGAAGCGCGTGAGGCCGCCCGTCACAGTCAGATCGGGGACGCTCCTGGCTTTGGCGGCATCGGTCGCGGCATTGCGGTGGGCGATTTCGGCTTCCCAGCGACCCAGATCGGGATTACCGCGCGCTCGTTGCAGCAATTGTTCGTGGCGGGGCAAGTCGATCATGCGCTCCAGATCCCCTGCGGCGGATGCAAAGCGCGGCGCGGGGTTGTTCCAGAGCGAGGATAAACGCTGGCGCGCGGCGGCCAGCTCGCGTCTGGCCTGGTCGAATTCGACACCTGCCGAGAGCAGCGATACGCGCGCCTTGGTTTCCTCGACCGGAGAAGTCTTACCGGCGGCAACGCGCCGCGATACGGCATCGGCGAACGCACGGGCCAGCGTCACAGACTCATCGGCCAGGGCTTGGCCCTGCTGCGCCACAAGCACATCGCTGAAGGCGATCGACACGGCGAGTATCAAATCTGCACGCATCGTCTGATAATCCCAGGCGGCAAGGCCACGGCTGGCCTCGGCCAGTTTCACCCGCGCGTCGCGTTTGCCACCCAGTTCGATCAATTGTGAAAGCGCGATGACTCTGGCGTGGTCACCGCCTTCGCGCAGCCGCGTGTTACCCAGATTTTCGCTCGCCGCGCTGAGCACCGGATTGGGCAGCACCCCCGCCTGGGTGACGGCTGCTTCGCTCGCCCCGTAACCTTTGGCAGCCGATGCCAGTTCCGCGTTGTATTCCAAGGCCAGTACCAGTGCTCGCTCAAGCATGAGCTCGCCTTCCGGTTCAGCAGCGATGTGGCTCGCCGCACGATTGCTGCCATCGTGCTCGGGCGGCGCGGTATTCGCGGCGCCAGCCAGATCAAAGCGAAAAAGTATTGCCACTATCGCCACGCCCATCAATGCGTGGCGCGGATTGATCGTACTTGTCATGGATTGCCCTCAAGCGAATTGCTCGGAGCCCGCGGTCAAACATCGTCGTGCAAAGACCGCGGACGCGCTGGTGCGGCAGGCAAAAGGAGTCAATAAAGCCCTACTCGTATCCGCCGTTGCCGGGTATCAGAACCCGGAAAGACGGATGCTCTTGCTGCGCGCGATCAGGCGCGGGGAGACAGAGGAGGGCGCTCGCCCGGGGCGAGAACGGCGGAAAGAAAATCCGACGACGGGTCTGGTGAACAACATATTCCGGGACTCGTCGCGCAGGCCTGCATGAGGGCCGTAATTAAACCGGGCACGCAATGCTGCGCGCAATCCAGTTCTGCCTGGAATACCGGGTCGGGCAGATTTTCGGAAGGGGATTTGCTGTCATGCTCATGGTGTCCGAAGTGAGCCGCCATGCTTTGCGCGGATTCGTGGCCGCAATACTCCACCACGGCCGCGAGCGAGGCGTGCAACGGAAGTATGCAAAGCAGGAAGATGAGCACGACTTGTTTCATTTCGCGCCGGAGTCTAGCAGCAATATCAAGCCAGAAGCAATTCCGCAGATTGCGGCCAGTCCGTATCGGGTTGGGTAGAACATCATTCCGGTCGCGTAGACGCGTCCCGTATGGGCGCACCCGCGTTAGCCGAATGCCGCAACTCGGAGATTGCCCCGCGCAGTACGCGCACGGCTGACACAAGAAAAAGACTCGCCAGTCCCAGGCCGACCGCCCAATCCGGCCAGCCGGATGCCGTAAGCCAGACGCCGCCTGCGGCAGCAAACACAGCGAGGTTGGAGGCAATATCGTTGCGCGAGCACTCCCATACCGAACTCATGTTGATGTCTTCGCGCCGGTGCTTCATCAGCAGGAACAAACAGGCGGCGTTGGCGCCCAGGGCGAGCAGGCTGACCGCGCCCATGATTTCAAACTGCGGAATGCCCGGTGTCAGGATGCGATACCCGACCTGGCCCAGAACAACGATGCCGGCCG
>JANLTJ010000139.1:0-2706 GCA_031362885.1 Betaproteobacteria bacterium | reverse complement strand
CGACGGAATCCTTGACGCGCACCCGCCTAACCGTGACCCACTCGGCTGGAACTGGCATTTTCGCGGGGTTATACCAAAAGCATTCCTGCGCCAAATGAAAACCTAGTTCTTCGACGAGAGCTATTAGAAGTTTAAAGTGATAGAGGGAACGGGTCGGTGTGCCGGCGTTATAGCTACCTCCGACATTTAGTACAAAGCTGCCATCGTCGGTAAGAACTCGCTTTATCTCTTTGGCAAACTGCAAGAACCATTCAACGTACTCCGCCTTGGCTACATTTCCGTACTCTTTCTTGAAATGCAACGCATACGGTGGCGACGTGAAAACAAGATTCACAGACGAGTCAGGAAGCTTTGCAAGCAGCTCACGGGAATCGCCCGCGAAGGCGACTCCAAGAGGCGTCCTGTAGTAGGGGGCAGCGTCCCGCAGCAACGTCTCGGGCCTGGGCTCCTTAGAGAATACCAAGCCACTCTGAGCACTGGATTTTGCGACAGTCATGACGCGAACAGTACCTCCAATTGCCAATGTGCGATTATCCATGCGCCTGACACTAGCTTAATAGGTTGACAGTGTCAACCCAATCTAACAATACGCAATCCGACCTAGCCGAGTGGATATCGCTTGCCGAAGCCGCGCGTCTACGAGGCGTAAGTCGCCAAGCAATGTCTAAGCTCGTAAAGCATGGACGCTTTCGCACGATAAACGCCGGAGGGCGGCAATTGGTGCACAAGGCAGAGGTTGTGGCCTACAAAGCCATGACGCCGGGTCGACGCTCAAGAAAGAGTGAGGATGACTAAGGACACGCTCCAGGCAATACGCGCGGCACTGGCCGCAGTCTCATCCGACGACCGCAGGCGCATTTTTCAGGATCTCCGGAAGGAGTTTCCCATTCACGAGCTCGAGCGCAAGTGGAACGCGCCATCGGAAGTTGTTCTGGAGGCAATTGCCCGTGCCACCGATTTGACTCAGCGTGGCTTGCGAGGCGTCATCGCTGAGGCGGCTTTCGCTCAGACCGTAGTTGTACCGTTGCTGTCTGCTGGTTGGACCGATGACACTCCTGCCGGAGACATTCCTTTTGATTTCCGATTGAACGACAAGCTTGGGACGGTGAAGGTCCAGGTAAAGAATCAGCGCAATGAAAAGCAAGCGCCTAAACTTTGGAAAAAACAACCTGGCGTGTATGTCGCGGAAACACAGAAGACCCGTAGCGGTAAAGACAAGGCCGGGAACGAAACTAGGCCGTATAGATTCGGGGAATTCGACATTCTCGCCGTGTGCCTGCACCCCTCGACAAATGACTGGAGCAGGTTCCTCTATACCGTGGGTGACTGGCTGCTCCCGCGAGAGAAGGACAGGAAATTAATTTCCGTTTTCCAGCCTGTCGATCCGCAGGCGGGCGCAGACTGGACTACGGATTTTGTCAAAGCAGTTTCTTGGCATCGAAGCGGGAAAAAAGGGACGATTGCAGTTCCGGCCGCTCGAACGACCGGTGATTAACTTGCGTGACCAGAGATTTCGAGACGATGGACACGCACGGGCCTTGGCTGGTCCGACGGCTATAGCCTGGGCCATTCGGAGATTCCTTGCTGAATCTTCGGTTTCTTCACGGCAAATCCGCCGAGCTCTCTAATGTGCAAAGCATCTCCGTCTTTTGGTGTGGAACCGAAAACAAGCCGTACCGGCCGTCCCGTTTTGTCTGGATCTTGAGATGAGAACAGTAGATCGGCTACCTTGCCGTCACCGGGCATGCTCAGGTCCTCGTTTTGCCAATCGGAGTGGTAGTAGTCGATCAGCAGATGGATGCCTGAGGCAAGCGCAGTATGGTTCAGGATTCGGATGCCGTTTGTTTGGTAGGCTTCTTCCACTGCAGGGCGGGCGATGTCCCGACCGTAGTTGAAGGTTGAGTTGGTGGTTGAAGCAGTCGTGGACCCAGAATGCGGGTTCTCGACATCCTCAACCTGAACCCAAGAAAGCTCAACCACCATGAAGAAGTCTACTCGCAAGGAGCAGTTCCAGAAGTTGCATGTCGTCAACAAGCACTGGGTGGCGCTGGAAGCACAGCCGCTGCTGCAAGCCAACCCACAGGCGGCGCTGCCGCTGCTGTCGATGATCGGGCAAGCGCAGTTGTCGATCGAAGATCTGCTTGGCAGGTTGTCGCGGCAATTCGTTGAACAATTGCTGGTAATGTCCGCCGAATCGGTCGCCGGAGCGAAGCACCCCGGTCGTGCGACAGGTGAGGTGCGCTGGCACGGCCGCCAGGGCGGCCTGGTCAATTTGGGCACCTCCAAACTCAAGGTCACGCGCCCGCGGCTGCGTGGCCCCGCAGGTGAACTGGCTCTGCCGGGCTATGCAGCGCTGGCTGGTGATGGAAATCTGTCGCGCCGGATCGCGGACGTGCTGACCTGCAACGTGAGCACCCGTAAGTACGCACGGGTGATGTACCGCTGCGCCGACGAGATGGGGATTTCCAGGAGCGCGGTGTCGCGCCATTTCGTCAAGGACAGCGCTCAGGCGCTGGCCAAGCTGATGAGCCGTGACTTCGCCAAGACGGATCTGGTGGCGATCTACGTCGATGGCATCATCGTCGCCCGGCACCACATCATTGCCGCCGTCGGGGTCGATGCCACTGGCGCCAAGCACATGCTGGGCATTGCCCCCGGATCGAGCGAGAACGCCAAGGTGGTCAAAGATCTGCTCGCCTCCCTTGC
>JANLTJ010000137.1:0-19716 GCA_031362885.1 Betaproteobacteria bacterium | reverse complement strand
CGACAAGAACGCGGTGGTCTCGACCTTCGCCGATATGGAGCGCACGCCGCCGCCCACGCCGCCGGAGACCGCGCCCGAACCGCTGCCGGCGCCCGAAGTTGCGCCGGGCACCGCAACCATGAACCTGGGCCAGGGCGCGGTGGCGCCTTTGCAGCCCGAGCACACGGACGTGAGCAAGTTCACCAAAGAAGGCGACGCCAAGCTCAAGGAAGAAGGCGTCACTCAGGATCAACTCGACATGGTGGACAGCGGCGACCTGGCGAGCGCCAACAAGGAAAAGAAGGGCATGGAGCAAGCGGCCAAAACCGAGCCGCTGGCGGTGCAGAAGTTTTCCCAGCAGCAAGCCGAGAAGGTGAACACCGATCTCAAGCAGGAGGAAAAAAAGGAGCGCGGCGCATTGGGCGCCAAGCGCAAGGCCGGCCTGGGTGGCACTGCGCAAAAACAAAAAGGCGCCAAGAGCAACCTGGAAAAGAAGCGCGACGAAGTGGCTGCCAAGATCAACGGCATCTACAAGACTGCACAGGACAAAGTGAAGACGAGGCTCGCTGACCTCGAAACGCAGTCGATGAAGCGTTTCGATGACGGAAATGTGCAGGCGACCAAGGCGTTCGAGGATGACGTCAAGCGCGATATTGACGCCTTCAAGTCGGATCGCTACTCGGGCATGTTCGGCTGGGCGCGCAAGGCCAGGGACTGGATCAAGGGCATCGACGACCTGCCCGCGGTCAAGGCCATCTTCGATCGCAATCGCGCCACATTTGTATCGACCATCGACAAGCTTGTTGCCGACATCAGCGCGGACAACAAGCGCGTGATCCAGGAGTGCAAGGACGAGCTGGCGCGCGCCGAAACCGAGATCAAGGATTACGTCGACAAGCTCGGCCCGGCCCTGAAAGACATCGGCAAGAAGACTCAAGGTGAAGTCAACCGCCAGCTCGAGGAAATGGATGGTTTCATCCGCAAGAAAGAAGAGGAGTTACAGCAAAAGCTCGCGGACAAGCAACAGGCTGCGATCAAGGCCATCGACGAAAAAATCGAAAAGATGAAAGAAGCCATGGCGGGCGCGCTCGCCAAGCTCGGCAAGCTGTTACTGCTTGCGGCCAAGAAATTGTTTACCTGGGCACTCGGCAAGCTGGGTTACTCGCTCGGCACAATCGAAGGAATCATCAGCAAGGGTGCGGCCGTGCTCAAGGCTATCTTTACCAAGCCAATCGTGTTCGTAAAGAACCTGATGAAGGCGGCGATCCTGGGATTCGAGAACTTCGGCACGAACTTTCTGAAGCACTTGAAAGATGCTCTGTTTGCGTGGCTCACTGGATCGCTGCAAGGCATCAAGCTGCCGACGACCTGGGACTTGTTCGGTATCGTTGGGTTGGCGCTGGACATGATCGGCATTTCTTACGCGAACATTCGCAAGCATATGGTCGCCGTCATGACCGAGCCGGTGGTGGTCGGGCTGGAAACCGGTTTCAAGCTGGTCAAGACCCTGATTACCGAAGGCCCGATGGCGGCCTGGGAGCAGTTGAAGGAAATGGCCGCCGACATGCGCGATGCTTTTGTCGATGCAGTCAAGGATTTCATCAAGACCAAAATCATTCAGCAGGCCATCATCTGGGTAGTCAGCTTGTTCGTTCCCGGCGCCGGCCTTGTCAAGGCGGTAATGGGCATCTACGACACCGTGGTGTTCTTCATCCAGAAGGCCAAAGACATCGCCAACATGGTTGCCAACTTCCTGGGATCGATCGGCGAGATCGCGGCCGGAAACATCGGCGCTGCGGCCAAAGCAATGGAAGACGGCTTGGCACGCGGCCTTTCGCTGGTCATCAATTTCCTGGCGAAATTGCTGAAATTGGACGGCATCACCGCGAAGATTCGCGAAGCCATTCAAAAAATAAGGGACAAGGTGGATGGCGTTCTGCTCAAGATCGCGAAGTGGATTGCGGACAAGGCGAAGAAGTTGTTTGGGGCGGTGAAAACAGGCGTAGGCAAGCTGTTCAATTGGGCAGGAGTGAAATCGGGGTTTAAAGACGAGGGCGGGAAAAGCCATTCAATTTACGTTCATGCAAAAGGAGGCGCTCCGAGTTTGATGATCGCCAGCGATCCGATGGCGGCGGAACAGTTCCTGGATTTCTATGTGAACAAGCGGGGGGCAGGATTCAGCAAGGACAATAAGAGCAAGATTGAGAACGTACGAAAGGCCATCGTTATCGCGAAGAAGGTTGTTGACGAGATCGCAGTGGCCGAGAAAAAAGGCAAGACTCCTCTGGACCCTCTGCAGCGCAGCCTTCTCGAAAAGAACGTTGCAGTTTCGGGTGCGCTGGCAAAACTAATCGATAGTGATGCTTCGATCGGTGGCGCGCGCCAGAAGTATTTTCTTGAAGGTCTGACTGGCACCTACGAATCCATGCCTAAACCAAAAGGGGATGCGTTCACCGCCGACCATCAACCTCAGGCGGCGATTCTTCAAGCTGCCGCCGAGTTCGACTATTTCAGCGACTCAGGGGAACTGGCCAAGCGCTCATCGTCGCGTGCAGCGAAAGGTTATGCCATAAATCTGTACCACAAACGGCATACGGCGGGCACCACTTACGGCAGCAAAGGCAAGACAACCAAGGAGGCTTTTCTCAACAGGATAAAACCCCTCGTCAAGGGTAAGAAGCCCACTGCCCAGCGCCTGGTTGTTGTCGCGGAGATCAAAGCGGATCTTGGGCGCGACGTCCAAGCCATGAAGAAGGTGGCGGCGCCGACTTCAGCGCACTGGGAAGACATCAAGGCGCTGAGCGCGAAGAAGGAAGAGAAGGAAAACCTGATCAAGGAAATTTCTGGCCGGATCATATCCGGAGAGAATCAGATCGCTGCTCAGGACCTCGATTCACTCGTCCAATGACACGCCGAACAGGAATATTGCGGATCATGTGTAACCAACTTAGGAGAGAATTATGAAGCTGATCGGACAAATAGTTGCCTCGCTCTTCGGATTTGCATTGCTGGGATCATTGGGCTTCGGAACTTATCTTGCGCTCGAATACATTGTTGCGTTGTTCGCGGATCTGGATCGCCAGGTGGCAACCGTCACCGGAATCGGCAGCATGGTCGCCCTCGCCATATCGTGGGTGATCGCACGAGCCATCCGTGCGTCGGGTCTCCAGAGCAAGACAATGACGTTACGCGACGAGAGAACAGCCAGCTACCAGCTTTTCGTGGACTACTGGGAGAACCTGCTTCGGCAGGGGCGAGCGCCGATGCATCAGCCGCCGGCGGAACTGGCTGAAAAGTTGAAAGTACTCGATCGCCTGCTGGCGTTGTATGGCGGGGCGGCCGTGATTAAGGCGCACAAGGCGCTGCGCGACCTGGAGCGAGAAAAAGGAGCGCTGCATCCCGGCGTGCGAACGCAATTCGGCGAAGCGCTGCTGGCTATTCGCAAGGACTTGGGCTCGGATACCCCGCGCAACTTCGGCATCGAATTGGAACGACTTCTTCTTCCTGTGCGCGATGCCGGAGGCACAGGTGGCGAGGTCCATCACCCAAGCGGCAGCGCAGCGCTCGATCCGACTTCCTGATCGACTTTTAAATCGGGATGAAGTGGCGGATCGCCCCTGCAAAAGGAGTGCATGACCATGAATTACAAACCGGATGATCTCTACATCGGCGTCATTGATTTCTTCGGTATTCTGGTGCCCGGCGCGGTTCTTCTGTTCCTTCACGGCGAATCGCTGGCGAAGCCGCTGGGACTGTCGCCGAATCCGGAGCAAGCACCCATATTGATAGCGTTCTTTGTCGGCGCCTATGTTTTCGGACATAACCTGCTCGGTCTCGGCGTGCCTCTGAATAAACTGCTTCGCGTGTACCGCCCCGAGCGAAAGGACGTCTTTTACCAGGAGATCAAAGACAGCATCAATCTGCCTAAAGCATCAGGGGAAGACAAACGAACCAATGCCTTCTATCGAGCCTATGCCTTTGTGCGCTTGCAAAACTCCGCCGCGCTGAGCGAAATCGAACGCCAGATGGCCGATTACAAACTCTTCCGAAGTCTGACGATCGTATTCGGACTGGACCTTGTACTTACGGTAGTCCTTGGTGAATTGGGATCGTTCCGCCCGCTGCTATCGGGAATGTTCTTCCTCATCGCCGCCTGGCGATACCTCTTTCTTCTGGATTGGACCTATCGGATCACGTTTGAATACTATGCGCTCTTGAGGGGTTCGCAATCATGAGTTGTTGGCGAGCGGTTGGCGGGCCGTGGGAACGCGGATATTTCTTTTGCCGGTGCTTGATGCCCGGCACTAAAGGACTGCCGTGAGCGCCGTTTTGCATCAGACATCCGGGCCCGGAACCAAAGCTTCTGGACTCGCCGCATTTCGAAACGTACATCACGGCGAAACCATCATCGTTTGCGGTTGCGGTCCCTCTCTTCTCGAATTGAGCGAGCCACAGCGATTCATCACCATTGGTGTCAACGACGTCGGCCGTCAGTTCGACCCGACTTATCTCGTGGTAGTTAATCCACGCAGCCAGTTCAAGGGTGATCGCTTCAGTTATGTCGAGCAATCAAAGGCAAAAGCCCTATTCACGCAACTCGACCTCGGCCGAGTCAGTCCACGAGTGGTGCGCTTCAAACTCGGCAAATACGGCGGCACGGAGATTGGGCCGGGTGAAATTCTGCACTACACGCAAAATTCGCCATACGTCGCGGTTTGCCTCGCTGCATACATGGGCGCGGCGCGCATCGGACTGATTGGTGTTGATCTTACTGATGACCACTTCTTCGCAAGAACCGGCCGCCACTCGCTCTCGGGGCGCTTGCAGCGGATTGACCTCGAGTACGGCGCACTCGCCCAGACTTGTCGCAGCAAGGGCATCGAGATATTCAATCTGAGTTCAACAAGCCTCTTGGCACGCCTGCCGCGCACGAGCGTCGCGCAGTTCGCGGGCACGGCAGAGCCGTTGCAGCCCGCCTCCGAAGCGATACAGCGAGGGCGCCGCGTCTTCGTAGTGAACTACAAGTTCCTCTCCTGCGGCGACGTGTTCACCGACGGGCTGCGCCACGCAGCGGCGCAGCTCGGCTACGCGCACGCCGACGCCTATTGGGACGACCCGCAGCTCCCGGTGAAGATCGCGGGCTTCCGACCGGATGTAGTGCTCGTGGTCCACGGCCGGCGCTTCGCGCAGAGGTGGCGGGAGCGCCTGCGCGCGTACAACACCGCCGTGTGGCTCGTGGATGAGCCTTACGAGGTCGATGACACCGCGCAGTGGTCGAAGCACTTCGACACGGTGTTCCTGAACGACGCGAGCACGCTCGATCGCCATCCCAATGCCCATATGCTACCGGTGTGCTTCGATCCGGCCGTCTACCGAGACGCGGGTCTAGAGCGCAACCACCTCGTGGGGTTCATCGGCGGGGCCAATCCCACGCGCGAGCGCTTCCTGTTGAGGCTCGCGGAACGCGGCTTGCTGGGTTACGTAGTCGGCGGTCCGTGGCAGTCGGCCGCGCTGCGACCGCTTTGCATCGCGCCCAACGTCCCCGCGCGCCAGACCGCAGAGCTCTATCAGCGCACCTCCGTAGTCTTGAACGTATTTCGCGACCAGCACCACTTCAACGCACGAGGCGTCCCAGCGGGGGCGATGAATCCGCGCATCTATGAGGCGCTCGCGTGCGGAGCTCTTGTCGTCTCGGAACCCCGCCCGGAGCTCTCCGAGGTGTTCCCTAATCTACCGACGTTCTCGACCCCAGACTCGCTCGTCGAAACGGTGCGGGAGCTCGTGGTCGATCCGGGGCGCATCCGCACGCTACTCGATGCGAGTCGTGGACGCCTCGTCGGTCACGACTACGCTGCGCGCCTGACGAGGGTGATGGACATCGCCATGCAGCCGAACCGGAGACCTTCCATGAAACAAAACGTGATCAGGCAATCCACTTCGACCGCCGTGAGGGTGATCGCTGCGCCTCCACAGGTTCCGCCGGACCTACCCGGATGGCGAGTGATCGGAAACGGCTGTGCCACCGCCGCCGATGGCACGATCGCAATCGTTTCGAGAGTCGGCGAGGAAACGGGGCTCGCTAGCCTCCAATCAATGCGCTCGGCCTGCCTGGGCGCCACCGTACGCCTTTCCAATGCGTGCCAGTTCATCGCAAAATTGCGCCATGCAGCTAGCGGTCGGCGCGACGCAGATTCCTACCATCTGGTCAGCACTGGCGCTGGCATTTCGCGCACCTATGTTGCCCGGCACCATCAAGTCCTCATGCCTGCGCAGCTTCCACGTGCGCGCTGGTTCCGGCTAGAGCTCTACTGCGAGGGCGCACAGGTGCGGCTGTGCATCGACGGTCGCGAAGTGGGCCGCTGCATAGACGGCACTTTGCTGGAGGGCTTCGCTTTCGTCGGCACGTGCGGCGGGCTGCTCGAGTTGAAGGACCTATCCATCGAGACGATGGCGGAGCCCGACCCGCACGCGCTGTTCGGGGGTTGGATGGTCAAGGGCGCGGGTGTGCGTGCCGCTACCGCCACGACCCTGATGCTTGCCGCGAGCGATAAGGAAGAGACGAGCATCACGAGCGAGGCGGTGCTCAATGACGTCGAACTCGAGTTCGAGGTGTTTCTCAACGCGCAGGCGTGTTTCGTCGCCAAGCTCCACCACCAGAATGCGGAGGATCCCAATGCCAATTCTTACCACTTGTTCGCCTCACCCTCGCAGAGCTTCGTGGCGCGGCACGACCACGTCCTCGGGTACGTGGGGCTCGCACGCCGTCGCTGGCAACGCGTGCTTCTTCGCTGGGTGGACCAGCAGCTTACGGTAAGCCTCGACGGACGTGTCGTGCTCAACCTGGGAGAAAACCTGCTGCAAAGCGGCCACTGCGCTCTCGGCGTGAGCGCGGGGTGCGCGCAGATCCGTGAACTCGCGATCCGTGACGTCACGGGGACGGGTGTCGACCGGCGTCCGGTGGCCGTCGCCATCGCGTCCGGTGCTTCCGCGCCGGTGGAGGATATCCCATTTGCCGGCACGCCGCGCCGCAACCTGATGTACCACGTCTGGCCGGTACGCGGTTCCACGTGGCGCTGGAACGTCGAGCGACTACTTTCCGAAATCGATCTCTTCAATGGGAGGCGAATCATCGGAATCGTCCACGACGGGCATTCGGAGCCGCCGGAGGCGGTGCGCGCTGCCTTCGAGAGCCACGGCTGCGAATTCGTCGAGATGCCCAACGACCCACGCGGAGAATGCCTCACCTTTCCCGCGATGCTGAAGAGAGTGGCCTCGCTAGACCCAGACGATGTGACCTTCTACGGGCACGCGAAAGGCGTGAAGTACGGCAGGGACGTCTCCGCGTCCATCCGGCTCTGGACTGAGGCGCTCTACGACGCATCGCTGGGACAGTGGCCGCTCGTGGCCGACCATTTGCAGCGATACGCGCTCACTGGCTCCTTCCGGATGCTAGGTCGCTTCCGCGCGCACCAATACATGGGCGACTGGCACTACAGCGGCACCTACTTTTGGATGCGCCACGTGCTCGCATTCCGCCGTTCGATTCACACCGTTCCACAGTTCTATGGCGGCGTCGAACTGTGGCCGGGCCTGCACTTCCGGCGAGAGGAGACGGGTTGCTTGCTGCTCGACAATCTGCGTGAGCTTCCCTACAACGATGCGTTTTGGCGCTCCACTGGCAATCCCGCCGTCGCTCGTTTGAAAGCGGCACGCCTAGGCGTGGCGCCGCCGGCGGACCTGCAGCAGCCCGTGCCCTTCGAGGGCTACTCCTCGCCGCGGCTCGAGCAGATTCCGGAGGAGTTCGCGTGGTTCCTAGACAAGCTCTTGGCGGCCGCCCCGCGCACTATCCTCACCATCGGATCGATGCACGGCGGGGTCGAGTGGCACCTCGCGCGGCGCTTTCGCGAGCGCAACCTCGATGTGCACATCACAGCGGTGGACCTAGGCGGGCGCCCGGAGCTTCTGCACGCGCTTGGCGACGCGCGGGCACGGTGGTCGCAGAGGATCGAAGCGGTGATCGGAGATTCCACCGCCGAGTCGACTCGTGCACAGCTCGCGCCGCACTACGACGCAGTCTTTATCGACGGCGACCATAGCTATCGTGGCGCGCGCCTCGATTACGAATTTGCACTCACCCGCGAGCCGCGCATGATCGCATTGCACGACATCGTCGATTCGATGTGGCACGCGCACGCGCGCTGTTGTGTCTCGCGGCTATGGTCTGAGATCGAAGTCGGCGAGAGGGGCGAGGCGCGCCGGCTCGGGCAGTGGGGTGGGATCGGGATCGTTTCACCGAAACTGAAGTCGTGAATTAGAGGGGTCGATCATGTCAAGCAATCGCATTGCACCGACCTAGACCTATCGTGGCGGGCGGAAGATGACCTTCGGAAAGGCTGCGGACGAGTTTGTGGTGCGTGCAGTCGGCGCCGATGTCGACGCGCTGGTCGCGCGCTCTATGACGCAGATGTCATACAGATCGACGCGCCAAACCGTGAGGCCCGAAGAACTGGAATCGAAGATGGCTTGGGTGCGCGAGATCGCGCCGGGCTGAAATCTGAATCGATGGGTTTTGAGGAATACGATTGGTCCGCTGGAGTAGTAGTACCTTGGTATCCAGGTGACTGATGCGGACCATCGGTTGTTGCAGTTGTATCTGTTGATTTTCACGTGAATCGCTTCTACAGGAGGCAATATGGACGTTACCGATTGGATCAACTTGTTGTTGCTGGGAGGCATGCTCGGCGCGCTGGGGCAGGGTGTTCGCGCGGTTATGGGATTAAAGAAAGTGAACGATCAGGCGGCGTTGGAAGGGCGCGAAATGAAAGACCTGGTCGATGCCAGTACCTTGATCATCAGTTTGGTCATTGGTTTTATCGCGGGTGCGCTTGCAATCGTTGGAATCGCTGACCCGGCGAAACCGATGACACCCGACAAGGAACTCGTCATTACTTTACTCGGCGCAGGCTATGCCGGAACCGACTTCATTGAGGGTTTCATCAAGAAATACCTCCCGGCCGCGAATCAATCTGCCGCAAAGCCGCGTGCGAATGACGAACCTGATGTTCCGCCGGTGGGTTGAGTCATGGCATTCCAGATGAAATACCAAATCACGCAGCGGCACCTCACCGCACCGTCGAAGCGTCGGCGTGGAATAGTCATGTCGCCGGGAGTACGCTTTATCGTTGCCCACGACACCGGAAATCCATCTTCAACTGCAGCGGCAAATGTAAGATATTACGAGCGCAGCAGGGACGAAATGAGTGCATCTGCACACATTTTCGTGGATGACAAGGAAATCATCGAATGCATACCCGCACTGGAAAGTACTCCGCCCGAGAAAGCGTGGCACGTCGTTTACTCATCTCCGGTCGATAACCAGTTGTTTGGATTCGATGCAAACGACGCCGCCATCGGCATCGAATACTGCTATGGAGTCCGGATTGACGCCGATGAAGCCTATCGAAAATATGTTTGGGTACTGGCTTATGCATGTCACAAACACGCGCTCGATCCGAGGCGGCAGGTAGTCGGTCATTTTTTTCTCGACCCGCAGCGCAAGACCGATCCGGTTACCGGACTTGCGCACAGCCGCAGAGGGTATGAGCAATTGCTGAAGGATGTCGCGATTGAACACGATCAGTGTGCCGGAATCAGCCCTGAACTGACCGACTTTGGAGTTTCGCTTCAGGCAGGGACTGGAACGGCGACTGTCAGGCTAAACATCCGCAAAGGTGCGCCCAGCACGCGCTCACCGGTACATCAAGTAGTCCCGCGTGGAGCGCAGCTCAGCTTTGCCGGGAGCACCAACATCGGCGAAGCGATAAATGGCAACTCGACCTGGTATGCGGACGGCAAAGGCAATTTTTTCTGGAGTGGGGCGGTGCAGCCAGCCTGATAGGCCAGTTGGCGAATCTGAAGAGGTTCATGTGGAAAAGGCATCCGCAATGTTGCTTGTTACGGACGCAATTTTTATCAACAGGAGGTTGATATGCGGCAAATGATGAAGGCGAACGGCGTGTGGCGCACGCTGAAGCAGGAAAGTGCACCGGCATTACTGGCTCTGATAGTTGCCGAGATATTTTTTAAGTTTCATTCCTTCACGCTTGAGTGTGTGGCGTTTCTCGCAACCTGGTTCGTGTTGAGCTGGATTGCGGAGCGTATCGGTAACGCGATCGTGGGCTTGCGAGGCAGGCAGCGCCATGGCTCAGCGTAAACCGCCTATTGCGAAAACCGGAAGGCCGCCGGTGGTACGACTTGTCCGTGGTCCGGCGAAACGCAAGCTCGGATTGCGCAAATCCAATCGGGTGTCGAGCCATAAGATCCGAGCACGATGGTTCCAGGCGCGAGCTTCCTGGCCCAGGCGCGAGCCGCCGGCTGGCAAGCTCGAGCGGGAGAGGCGCCGCGCGGCGAGCCGCGTGCCCGTGCTCAAAGGAAGCAAACAGTGGGTCTGTGTCGGGCCGACCAATATCGGCGGCAGGCTGACGTGTATTACGCCGCGACCCGATAACCCCGATCGCTTGCTGGTTGGCGCTGCGGGAGGGGGCGTGTGGCGCAGCAACGACGCGGGCAGAACCTGGAAGGCGTTATGGCATCGGCGCGACCTGAACATCGGGGCGATCACACGCGATCCGCAAAACGCTGACGTTGTTTACTGTGCCACCGGGGAGGCCAATCTGTCGACGGATTCCTACCCGGGAACCGGAGTATATAAATCCGCAAATGACGGTCGCACCTGGCGCCTGTTGGCCAGTTGTGCCCGCCATGGCGTACCGGCGCGCATTGGCGCGATTTCGGTTGATCCTTTCGACTCCAGGCATCTGCGCATTGGTGGTGTCACACATAGTGACGACGAGGTCGGTGGATTGTTCACTTCTCGAGATGGCGGATTGACATGGGCACGCGAGACCTTCGTATCGAACAGGCCTTACTGGTGTCATTGCGTCGTTTTCGATCCGAAACGGCGTGGAAGGTTGTTCGTCTCCATAGGCGAGCGGGGATCAAAAAATGGCATCTGGCGGTCTGTCAATGGCGGAGAGTCATGGCAACAATTGCTACGCGGGCTGCCCGATCCGAGTCGATGCGGACGCGTCATGCTCGCCATTGCGCAGTCCGACAGCCAAATCGTCTATGCCCAGATCGCTGACAGCTTCGAAGGTGTCCTCGGCGTGTTTCGCAGCGAAGACGGCGGCGATAGCTGGCGCAACGTTGCTGGTTCCCATTTTCGCGACGAAGGCCAGATGTCTTACGGCAATACCATTGCGGTGCGGCCGGACAATCCGGATGCAGTGATTTGTGGCGGAGTGGATTTGCACCGGACTACGAACGCCGGGGTTACCTGGCGGCAAGCGACGCACTGGGACGCGGAACGTGATGCGCCCGATTATGCACACGCCGATCATCACGCATTGGTGATTGCCTTGTCCAAACCGGACCGTATTTACGACTGCAATGACGGCGGACTTGATGTCAGCGAAGACGGCGGAAAGACCTGGGTCAATCGTAGCGCCGGGCTTGCGATAACGATGTTCTACGATGCGGATGTCGCGCAGGCCGATCCCAAATGTTATGGCGGTGGCGCCCAGGACAACGGTACCCTCATAACCCAGGATGGGAAGCCGGATCAGTTTGACGAATTGTTCGGTGGCGATGGAGGCTGGCTGCTTTACGATCCCCAAGACCCGATTCGCGTGATCGCAACTTGCCAGAATTTTTACATGCGTCGATTCGACCGGTTGCATCCGCGCGGCATCAGGATTAGTCCGCCGGCTCCCGCGTCCGAGCAGGATTCCGTGTGGATGACATTTACCGCGTTTGACCCGCGAAATTTCAAGCGCATCTATGCCGGCTCGACTCGACTGTGGCGCACAGACGATGATGGCGAGCACTGGAAAGCCATATCGGGCCATTTCGATTCCAGCCCGATCACCGCGGTAGAGGTGGCCGGAGCGGACCCCAGAAGGCTGTACATCGGCACCGAGAACGGCGGTCTTTTCCGTAGCACCGATGGTGGCACAACCTGGAGTGGAAACCTCGCCGGCGCGGAGATACCGGGATTCACCATCACCAGAATCGAATCGAGCCCGTCAGATGCAAACCGACTGTTTCTGACCGTTTCGAACTTCGGGCACTCGCATGTTTTTTCATCGCGCGACGGCGGACTGACGTGGCACGACATAGACGGCGGACAGCTTCCCGATGTCCCGCATCACGCGATCGCCATACAGCCTGATAATCCGAAGCGTGTCTTCGTCTGCAACGACGCCGGCGTTTATGCCTCTGTCGATGAAGGTGTGACCTGGCGCAGCGTAGTACGCAATCTGCCCTACGTTCCGGTTGTTGACCTTGTTTTTCGGCCGATTGACCGCTCGTTGATCGTGGCGACTTACGGGCGCAGTATGTGGCGCATTGAGTTGGAGTAAATTTATTAATTGGGAGTACTTCGAGACAAAGTTGCTGACATCTTGAAACATTTAACCTTGAGGAGGCGATTATGGCTTTGATTATTTTGCCGCGTTCCGGCGATCCGGGTGGAGCGACAGAGGCACAAATTAAACTCCAGGCGGCGATTGACGACCCGTTGACGGTCATCGTGATTGTCTATGGCGAGGGGCCGGAAGTCGAACATGCCTTGCAAACGTGCGCTGGCCGCGCATTGGCCAAGCCCGCGATACGGCGCGTGGTGTGGTGTCCCGATCCTGCGGTGTTGTCTGTTCAACAAAAGAAGAATGTCTGGCAGTCCGGTATGGGCGTTGTTTCCGTAGGATTGGCGGATAAGCTGGCCGACGCGCTCACCATCAAACGGGCGGGTGTTCGCCTGTTCGTAGAAAATGCGTTTATATCTGCGGAGAAGCAATTGCCATGAACCTCATCCTGCGTACAGGACTGTGTTTCGCATGCGTGCTGACGATTGCCGGATGCGCACAGAAGCCCATGCAGAAGGCGACCCAGACGCCGGCGAGTCAAGGAGGCGCTTCACCGGAACCTTCTGTATTTAGCTACGAAGAGCGCTCAAAGTTGTTCGGTTCACGTCCGATTCCGGCGAACCTTTATCGTCCGGATGTGGACTATCGCAGCGAATTGCGCTTCAGGGTGGATGCATCAGCAATCCAGGGCAACATCAAGCCCAGCCGTTCCGTGCTTCCACCGCTCACTCCGGAGCAAGACCAGCGTGCGCGACTTTTGACGCCACTCCTGGATGCAGCACGACAATACGTGGAAAAGGCGGCGCAGGTTTCACTTCAGATCGAAAAAGCTCAACGCACTGCGCAGAAACTAAAGCCTGCAGAGGAGAGTCACTTGCAATTGCTCATCAAGGAGCAGGCGGATCTCGGTGACAAGGTATTTGATCCGCTAACCAAGTATGTTTCGGAGCAGGCGATGCTATTGCTTCCAGATGATGAAGACAGTCAAGTCGACTTCATTAAGACCAAAACCGAGGCGATACTCCCCGAAGGCAATCTTTTGGATATGGAAGCGCTGGGACTGTTTATCCGGGACGAGATTCTGGCTGCAGCATCGACGGCGGAGTTGCACAAAAAAATCGCGGTCACTCAAGGAGCGGTATACCTGAGAGTCCGTGCCACACATGCCGAACCCGGCCAGGCGGAGGCGCCTTTGCACGTGCGCCCATATGACAAGCACGACGAAGGGAATGTCACGCAGGAGCCGGCAGTTTCATTCAGGCTATCCGACAACGATAGAAAGCGATTGCGCGATGATCTGGCGCTGGCCGCGGATGCGGCGGAGTTCGTGCGTGATGTACGCAATAGTGAGTCCGGATTGCGCAAGGATCTAAGTGATTCCATTACGCTGTTGCGTGGCAATTTCCAGACATTTAAAACCTCGCTTGGTAAGTTGGACGATTTCGATACGCTAGTTGGCAAATTGATCGATCTGAGTACGTCCGCAGCCGCAGACAATTCGCTTAGTGAAGAACAGAGAAAGGAAATTACCGGGTTCCAGATTTATCTGACAGAGTTGAAACAGGATGTCGGCAGATTGAAAGGTCTTTTCACCGACAAGAAGATCAAAAGTCATGAGATGGCAATCGCCAGCCATGCCAAGGTGGAGGAATTGTTCAAGGCGGCGGATGACATAACCGCTGACCTGATGGCAAGTATCAAGATTGCGGCAGGTCGTTCGATGGAATTGCCGAAACGCGTTGAGAAACTGAGGACCGTTCTAATCGAAGCAGAATCCAGGGTTTTGATTAAACCTCTGGTCGACGCAATAACGTCAAACGCACTTGAGAAGCTCGAGGTGCTTGCTGCCGAAACTTTGGACAGATATCCAGTGTTGACGGAAAAGATAAAGTCATTGGCGACATCGGTGCGATTACAACCTTCCGAGATGGTGCGAACGTTGGAGGGTTTATCGGACGACCCCAACCTGTTTGAAATGCCCGTCGAGAATGCACCCGACGGCAGCATGTCGCTCGCGCGCAATATTCGGCGCGGTCTGGAGATCGTCAAGGTAGAGGCAGAGTTGATAACGAAAGATGTCGATGGCAGGCTGCGCGTTTACCGCGAATTGCCAACACAGGAGTTTTCCGTCGATAAATTCGGGTTGATCAGCAAATGGTCCGGTAATCTGATCTTTGTGGATCGGAAGGGCGCCGGCCAGCCAGGCGACCCGCAGATCAACTTCGACCCGACGCCGGCACTGGGCTGGACGCTGCACTATGCTCCGTTGACGGAGAAAACTAGCAGTGGCTGGGACAAGACCTGGAAATTCCTGAATCCGGGCGCGGGAGTTAGTATTGCCGCCCTCGATTTTGAAGACAAAGGAACCCAGATCGGAATCGGTGCCCATCTGACGTTGTTCAATGACTTGTTGCAAGTGGGGTATGGATACAACCTCAACGCGATTTCCGATCGTCGATTTGTTTTCATCGGAATTGGAATCTCCGAAGGCATCAATCAACTCGGTGGCCTGCTGGGAGCTGGTGCGCCGTAGTAAGCTGCCGAGACTTGAAATGGTCCAAGAGTCACTCTGATAACGTCCTTATCAGTGAGCTGTGAATTGACAGGAGTGATGTGAGAGTTCCGCTTGCCATGACGAATTCAGGAATCGAGGCAATCGTGGCAGCGAAAAAATAATGTAAAGAATGCGCAGTCGAATGCAGAATTTAAGCAGGGGACCGCGCAAAGGTTGACGGCCTGAAATGCAAGGAGGCAAGCCATGTCTGAGGACCGCTACGACTTCGAATACGTAAGGGATCGAGAATACGAAGCGATCGAAAAAGCCAGAGTAAAAGCAAGAGAAAAGGCCGGAGCAGAAGCCAGTAAAGATATTCCGGGATCCGGTAGCGGCAAGGATGATCTTTTCGGACTGGCATTCTCCGGCGGCGGCATTCGCAGCGCCACATTTAATCTCGGCGTACTGCAGGGCTTGAGCCGCGCGGGGCTGTTGAAGCGGGTGGATTATCTGTCCACGGTTTCCGGTGGTGGTTATATCGGCAGTTGGCTGTCGGCGTGGATCTGGCGCGAAGGCGGCGACGTGGTGTCGGTGGAACAGGCGCTGGGAAATCCGCCGGATCGGAAAGGTCTCGAACCGCGTCCGGTCGGCTGGCTGCGCCGATACAGCAACTATCTGACTGCGAAAGTCGGATTGTTCAGCACCGATACGCTGGCCGCCGTGGCAACATATTTTCGAAACCTTCTGCTCAACCAGGTTGAGTTGGTCGCGCTTCTGGGAATCGTGCTGCTCGTGCCGCTTCTGCTGATCTGGCTGCTGCAAAATTGCACCGTGATCGGCCTGGCGTTGTCTATCGGCGTACTGGCGTATGCCATTGCAGTCACGTTCATCAACCTCAACCTCTATCATCGCGATCTCAAGCCGGATGCCAGGCCGGAGTTTTATCAGCAGCCTGCCGCGATCATTGTGCTGATCGTTCTCCCTTTGATTGTCAGCAGCGCTGGATTCGGGTTCGCCGTCGCGGAAATGGGCTCCAAGAGTCTTACGGATTTTCTTGGGACTTACTGGAAATACGGGTTTGCCGTGACCGTGTTACTTCAGATCGCGACGTGGCTGCTGCACAAATGGCGGGCAGCCGGTTCATTCACCGAAACTTATTCGGAATTGAAAGTTTCGGCTGGCGCGTTTGTCGGCGGAAACGAGCCGGTCAAGCCGGGGCAGTATCGCTACGGCCCGCTCGCTTTAACGCGCATTGCGCTTGGCTTGGCCGTCGCGGTTGCCGTGGGATTGGCGGGGTTGTGGCTGTTCCGCGAGTTGCTGCCTTCGGCCATCAGGAAGATTGGCTCCGCAGATCCCAATGCGGCGGCAATCTGGCATGCGTCAGTGTGGGCGGTTCCGGCGGCGCTGATGTCCTTCGGAATCAGCACGGTGTTTTTTCTTGGCATCGTCGGCCGCGTATTTGCTGAGGAAACCCGGGAATGGTGGTCGCGTCTGGGTGGAATACTGCTCTGGGTGCTGCTGATCTGGGTTCTCATCATGTCCACTTGCGTATACGGGCCATATCTGGCCGGACGTCTTGGCGGATGGATCGAAAGCGCCGGCTTTGCCTGGATTCTGACTACGGCGGCAGGTGTGCTGGCCGGACGCAGCCGCTTTTCCTCCGGCGCCGACAAAGGCGCGGCCGGCGCTTCGGACAACAAACCGTGGGTGGACTGGATCGCGAAAGCAGCGCCTTACATTTTCATTGCGGGTCTGCTGGTGCTGGTGTCCACGGCATTGCATTTGTGGCTCATGTACATGGTGGATGGCAATCCGATATCGAACCGGCTCGCCGATCTTGGACGGACGACCTCGTTCAAGAGTTACGCAAGGGGCGCGCAGGCACTGACCGATTGGGCCAGTTGGAAGGATTTGGTGTCCGCGCTCGGCATTCTGACCGGTGTGGCGGCGCTGCTCGCATGGACGGTGGACATCAATGTTTTTTCGTTCCACATGTTCTACCGCAATCGCCTGGTGCGATGCTATCTCGGCGCCAGCAATGGCCGCTCCGCGCGCGACAACGTTGACAAAGGCAACAGACGCAACGCGCACCCCTTCACCGGATTCGACCCGGCGGATTCGCCAGGCGTCGGCGAACTGGCCGCGCAGCGGCCCTATCACATCATCAACACCGCGCTCAATCTCACGCTGACCAGAAACCTGGCCTGGCAGGAGCGCAAGGCGGCGTCTTTCATGATCTCCCCGCTGTTCTGCGGCTACGAGCTGGAGCCGGGAACGCGCCCGAAGGACGGACGGTATCAGTCCACGTCCAGTTATCTCGCGGCAGGGAAGGGGCAGGGATGGCTCGCACTGGGCACCGCGCTGACCATATCCGGCGCCGCGGCAAGTCCGAACATGGGTTATCACACTTCGCCGGCGACCGCGCTGCTGCTGGCTGTGTTCAACGTGCGGCTGGGCTGGTGGATGCAGAACACCCGGTCGCGGCAAGACTGGGGACGCAAGGGGCCGAGGATCGGCGCGCTGTGGATGATTTACGAACTCTTTGCGCTCGCGCACGAGGAACGCCGCTTTGTTTATCTGAGCGACGGCGGACACTTCGAGAATCTTGGTATCTATGAATTGGTTAAACGGCGCTGCCGGTTCATCATCGCGGTGGATGCGGGCTGCGACGGGACATTCCGTTTTGAGGACCTGGGCAATGCCGTGCGCAAGTGCCAGGTGGATTTCGGTGTTCGCATCGACATTGATGCGCGTGCCCTGATTCCGGACAAGGCAACTGGCCGCAGCCTGTTCCATTGCGCGGTTGGCGAAATTCATTATCCCGCCAGTTCATCCGGCGATCGCCAGGTCGGGCTGCTGTTGTATGTGAAACCGTCCCTGACCGGCAACGAGCCGGCGGATATTGCGCAGTACGCTGCTTCGCATCCCGACTTTCCGCACCAGACCACCGCGGACCAGTGGTTCGACGAATCCCAGTTCGAGAGCTATCGCAACCTCGGTCAGCATGTGACCGCGACCGTCCTGGAGTCCGTGCGCGAATCCAACCAGCCCGAGTGGATATTCCAGAATCTCAAGGAACGCTGGCACCGGCCGGCCAAGGCGGGTGCCGGCGCATTCGCCCGGCATGCCGATCAGATCAAGGTCATCGAGGCAACGCTGCGCGAAGACAAGGACCTTGAGTTCATGGACGCGCAGTTGATTCCGGAGTGGTCGCGGCTGCTCGCCGGGGCAGAGCCTGCGGCGCAAACGCGCTTGGGCCTGCCCTCAGACAGAGGGCAACGCCGCGCGGGTTTTTATCTTTGTTCGAGCATGCTCCAACTCATGGAAAGCGTTTATCTCGATCTGAACCTGGAAGAAGAGTGGAATCATCCTGACCATCGAGGCTGGATGAATGTCTTCAAACATTGGTCCTGGTCGGGCATGTTCATGGCGACCTTCTCGGTCGGTTGCGCAATGTACGGGGCGCGCTTTCAACGCTGGTGCGAGCGGCACCTGGACCTTTGGCCGGGAAAAGTGACCACCGAGGTTCTGCGCATTCCGGAGAACCAAGACGCCATCATCGCGAGCCTGCAAGAGTGGGAGAAAGAAGACCAGATTAATTTTGTGGAGCTGCACGAGCTGTCTGCAAAGAAAAAAAGCGGCTTCGCGGGTGTGAAACCGGGCGACAGCCTCGTACTGCTGCGCATGGACTGCCGGCCGGAAATCCCCGTTCCTGAACATCGCGGTGGAACGGGCAGTGAACTGATCACTTTTACCTTCGGCATCGCGGTGGTCTCCAGGAGTCCCAATGCCGGGGCGGCCACGGCTCATCCGGACGCGCTGGTGTATTTCAGAATCCAGGACCACATGCGCCGCATGGGCCTGGCGCGCCGCGCTATGCGCGAACTGGTGCATGGGGGCAAGGTGACGGTCAATCGTGTCTGCTGGCCGGAAGACGGCCCCAACAAATTCGAAATCGAGCGCATTTTCAACTCGGTGAAGAAAGAGCCGCCGGATTTGCGCAAAATGAGGGTCTGACACCCGGCGAGCGTAAAGTGGCGAACATGGACGCGAAACAATCCGCAGGAACCACGCCGTCATCGTCCGGGTTGGGGCGCGGATTCGCACGGGAAGGGCGGCTGCGCGCATCGCCAAGAGGCCTGCTGTTCACGGCCGCGACAGTGGTTTTTCTGTTCTCGACCTGGATCGCCTACACCCAGGACCCGCGGCCCGATCCTTTCGCTGCCGAGCCGTCGGTCGCGAGCCGGGATTATTGGTACTACCCGGCAGAGCGCAATGCCTTTCGCCGCTTGCCGGTGGTGACGGGGAATCTAAATAAGATTTTCGCCGCGACGGATGGGAAGAACTTGTGGGCGGTGGGCAGCGGTGGGCTGATCGTACACAGCGCCGATGGCGGCGGGCACTGGGAACAGCAATTCATCGGCAGTAAGAGCGCTGACGACGCCGCGCCCAGGAAAGCCGCAAGGAACAGTCCGGGGCCCGAGGGTGGATGGATTGCGCAGGCGTGGGCGCAGAGCGTGCCGGAACCCGATGCGAAGGCCAGGGAAGAGTTCTCGCCGGAGCAATCGAAGCGCGCCCCGGAGAAAGGCAGCCGGCCGACCGCGCAACCGGAACAGGGCACCGCCAAGGTCCCGGCACCTCCCCCTCAGATACCACTGCCTCCGCCTCCGCTCTTTTCTTCTGCCCTGAACGATGTCGTCTTCATCGATTCCATGCGCGGCTGGGCGGTGGGTGACGAAGGCACGATCCTGTCCACGCCCGATGGCGGAAAAACCTGGACGCCGCCGGAGTACCGTCGCGGTCTGCCGCCGTGGTATTACG
>JANLTJ010000126.1:0-81347 GCA_031362885.1 Betaproteobacteria bacterium | reverse complement strand
AGCGCCCAGATGGATCGGGTGGCGGCGCCCAGACCGATCATGACTGCCAGCGCGACAAACTGGCTGGCGAGTTCGATTTTCATGATTGGCAGTTGATTGAGGTTTCGATAGGCCGTCGCGATTCGCGTGGACTGGAAACCGAGAATCACCGCCACCAACGAATTGACTACGATGACGAGTGGCAATATCGGTGATGCATAGACGGAATTGGCGGGCAGTATTCCACCGATACTTGCGCCGTAGAGCGCGGCGCTAAGAAGGATGGCGGCGAACCACAATACAAAGCCGCGTGCGATCTGAAGGACCCATGCGGAGTCGAGAAAATCCGGCTCGTCACCATGCGGGCTCTGGATGATCTGCTGCCTTAGTCCGATGTCGGAGAGCATACTCAAAACCACTGTCACCATCGTGGCGATGGCCATGACACCGAACATTTCCGGCACCAGAAGGCGTGTCATGACAAGATTGCTGCCCAGCCGCAAGGTCATGCTCAGCCCATAGCCCGCGAAGCTCCATCCACCAGCACGAAGCACACGCTGTTTTAGCGACTTGGGGCCGGGCAAAGGCATTGTTGCCATATTATTGCGGCAGGGTCAAATGAGCAGGCCATTGCCGTTAGGGCCGCACACCGAAAGTTCAAAACGCGCTACGATATCATCACTATCGGAAAGGGTTGCAAACTATCTGATCGAAATCTTCCGAAGGCGCGAAGACCAACCGAGACTGGCCAGCAACGTGTTTTTTGAGACTCCATAATGACGACGCTAAAGCTGTTTAAGGATTACAAGGAAGAAGATGATTTGCTGGAGTACTACGTCAAGAAATTGTTCGAAGGAAAATCGCAATTGAATATATTGGAGGCTGGTTGCGGTCAGCATTGGCCGCTAAAGCTGGGAGAAATCAAGTTCAGGCTTACTGGGGTCGATCTCGATCAGGAAGCGTTGGCTTACCGGGTCAACGTGTCGAAGGACCTCGATGAGGCGATCGTGGCCGACCTGCGAAATGTTGACCTGGGAACCCGCAAATTTGACGTCATTTACAATGCATTTGTTTTGGAGCACGTGGAAAACGCAGCGCTGGTTCTTGATAATTTTGCCCGTTGGCTCAATCCTGGCGGATTGGTCATCCTGAAGCTGCCGGATCGCGATTCGGTATTCGGTTTTCTCACGAACCTCACGCCGTTTTGGTTCCACGTGGTTTATCACAAGTACGTATTGGGACGAGAAAATTCAGGGAAGCCCGGTTTTGGTCCCTATCCGACGCACTACGACAGGATCGTGAGCCGCAAAGGCATACGCGAATTCTGCGACTCACAGCGCTTTACCATAAAAGAAGAGCGAGGTCTGGGTTCATATGTCATAGAAAGCGGCGTGCGCGCGTTGCTGATACGGGTCATCGCAATCGTGGTTGGGACTCTATCCATGGGCAAACTACCTTGGAGACACAATAATCTCACTTATGTTCTGGAGAAAAGATAGAGGTTCGGAGGGCAGCTGATGATCAGGTGGCGACCTTGATGGGTTCCTTACCGGAATCGGGTAGCTGAGTTAGCACGGAAATTTTTTCGGACGCGATCATACGCGTATACGCGATTCCGACTCCTGCCACGCTCCACTGGATCGCCGGAATAATCGACAGCGGACTGACCGTGGCAATAATGATCAGTATACCGATCAACGTTGCAATTAATGCCTGGCCCAGAAAGTAACGTTCGTCGTTACGATCAGCCAGACTTCGCATGGCGACGAAGATACTCAGGGCGACTGAAAGGAAACAGCCCGCGTACATTGACAGGCCGACCAGACCGGTCGAAAGTGCAACTACAGCATAGGTATTGACGAGATCAATGAGCCCATCGGTTCCCCTGAAGGCCTGAATCAGAGGGTGTTCGATGAAATCAAAGCGGCCGAAAAAAGGGTTCTCCATCATCGCCTGGAAGGCAATTTGCGAAAGCTGTTTGCGCGCATCCACGTTGCCTGATTCCACGGTTCCAATAAAAGGCAGATGGTCGATGACAGTGGTGCCCATGGGTGTCAGTAACAGGAAGGGGAGGGCAACTGCGCCAAACAGCGCAAGTTTTGCGAAGCCTGTCACAGGTGCGCGGCCTGTCGCGATGAATACCAGCAGCATTACCGAAGCCCCGACCCATGGTCCGCGAGACACCGGAGCGAGCAAGCCAGCCGCCAGCACAAGCCATACCAGACCTCTCAACTTTGGATTGACTATCGACTTCCCTACATAGAGAAAAATTCCCATGGCTACGGCAATGACGAAGCCCGCAGCAATCGCATGGCCGGCAGTCCCTGGGGCACGCAGATTCGCTCCGCGTGCCAAGTACTGCCCGCCGGTGGGAAGTCCCAGGGTGGTCTCAAGCGCACTGTACAACAACCAGTGTTTCTGACTTTCAAAAACCAGTATTGCGCTGAGAATCAGTGCGGCTATCACGAACGCGGCCAAAGCATCGCGGAACTGCCTGGGGTCTCTGAGGCAACGGCTGGCGACGTAATAGGGAAGGAAGATATCGACAAACGGGTAAAACAATCCAATTCGCAGTATGCCTGTAACAGGGAGGTGACCCAACGCAAGCAGTGGACTGAGAATCAGGTAACCCACTATAAACTTATCGGCAAGCAATTGGCCGAATGGCGCAATCCCAGGCTGCCTTCTCAGGTGCAGGTAGGCGGGAAGCAAAACGGTGAGGGCAAGCAGTCGAATATAGGTGACTTCAAATAGAGCATTGACTAAACCCAGCCCGGGTACGTAGGTCGGCATGGCCGGCAAGGCGAGCAGGACAGAGAAATACAAAGCCAGTTTGTTGGGTTCTTTCGCCTGTGTGCGAAGCAGCAGGGCGCCTGCGAAGAAAACGTAAAGCCAATAATTGTGCGCAAAGAAAGCGATGAGAACAATTCCAATCCACAGGTAGCGGCGACGGTTGAAATCTCCGACCGTGAAGACGCTTGGGCATGCGGGTTTTTTGGCAATTGCGAAAACTGCAGTGGCCAGGACCAGAATGACGACCAGCGCCTTGAAATGTTCAGGCATGGCTCAAGTGTGCACGTCAGGCATGAGGGATCTGTCCCACGGCCGCCGGGAACAATCTTCGTGGCTTCACCGGCATCGACCTGACTTCGATACGGACAGCCATGAACTGCGCGCTGACAGCATGCACAAGACCAGTAACGAGAGGGCGGAAAGCCAGATTGATGGCGTCGGAGTATTTTCCGGCAAGGGTTCTACGCGAGGCGACTTCTGCGTAACATGTAAACGGATGCAAATAAATTGGCCATACGTGATGGCGCCATTCAATGCGCAGCCGGTTTTGGCACGGAATCCGAATTGAGAAAAACTACCATCAGTGTCAATAGTCGTTTAACACAGTACCGAGGACGGTGGCGCTGGTCTGGACCACGGTATCGGAAACTCCACGCATTTTCCACATCCGGGTGACATCCTTGCGTACTACGATCAGCGCGGCGCCGGCCCGCAGCGCAATGGTTTGTGCGTCGGAGCATTCCGTTGCGGCAGGGGAATCCAGAAGTATTACGTCGAATTCACGGCGCAGTTCTTTGAGCAGCTCTACAAACAGCGGCTGTGCCAGTAGTTCCAGCGAGTTGGGTGGCAGGGCGCCGGCGGGCAACACGGATAACTCGGGCAATCCGGAAATAGTCTGGATCGTTTCGGGCCCGCCGCGGCCGGACAGCACGGCTGAAAGTCCGACGCGATTTTCGATCCCGAAGACAAGGTGCTGACTCGGATTGCGCAGATCGGCGTCGATCAGCAGGGTGCGCTTGCCTAGCCGAGAAAACATCACGGCAAGATTTGCAGCAACAAAACTGCGGCCTTCCCGGCGCTCCCCGCTGACCAAAGCAAGGGCGTTGTGATCCGAGTCGTGGAACCAGCGCAGCAGCAGCTGGCTGCGAAGCGCTCGCAGTGCTTCCACTTCCGCACCGGACGACGCATAAGCAGCAATCAATGCCTCGCTGATTTTGCTTTCGCCAGGCACCAGAAAAGGGGAATTGAACTGGTGAGCAAGTGCGGATTCGATCTCGGTACGGGTGAGAAGCCCAAGTTCGATCGCGGCTTCGCCAAAGCGCAAACGCCGCTGATCTTGCGCCCGCAATATCTTCGCCACGTCTTCACGACTGAGTCGGCCCGTGGCCACAAATAGCGCCCCGATCATGCGATCCTCACGGCCGCTTGGCCCATCTTCACTGGCAATGCTAAGTGCGGTCTGGACAGCCATTGGTATCGTCTCGACTTTTTCCACCTTATGTCATTCAGTTCTAGCGCAGTCGCGGCCTAGCTACCCCGATGAGCGGCGTCCGGGGGCGCAGTCTTACCCTCTTTACGACCCCCAGTACCGGTATCTGCAGCATTTCGGTAAGATCCTCCGTCGAGCGAACTCTCCGATCAAGCATTTCGATCCCGACCGCCGATCCAAGACCGACAAAAATACCCAGAGCAATCGATAGAAACGCCATAACACGCATTGGTTTCGGCGAAGACGGTGCAAGCGGTGCGACCGCCGGCGTCAGCATCGATACATTGGCTCCCGTCACCTGGCTCTCAAGAGCCGTCTGGTTCAAGCGGGCGTTTACCGAATCCAGAGCTTGTGCCGCCGCAGTTACATCGCGCTGAAGTACATCCATCCCGTCACGGGCGCTCCTGAGTGTCATCAGCTTTCGCTTCTGGGCTTCAATCGCCCGCCTGAGATCAGCCTCTTTGCTTTGGCCAACCGAACTGGCGGAGGAATAGCTCCGAGCGACATTGCGGGTTTCCACTTCGAGTTGTCGTTTGAGTGCTGAAATCTCGGATGCCATGCGTTGGTATTGCGGGTGATTCTGGCCCAGGTTTAACGCGGTCTCCTGGAGGCTGGCTTCCCGGCGCGCAATGTCAGTCTTTAAGCCGGAAATCAATGCGTTCTGCATTACGTCAGGCAACGTGTCGTCTCCCGAAATCTGTTTGCTGCGGGAATCGCTGGTCTGTCCCTGAACCACCGTGAGCTGGGCGGAGAGGTCGCGCAACTTGGCAGCCTCTTCATCCATTCGTTCATCTTTTTCGACTATCCCGTGCGTTTTCTGGTACGAGGACAACTGAGTCTGGGCGCGTTCGAGATTACCCGCCAGCACCTTCACCTGATTTTCGAACCACAAGACGTACTGCTTTGCCGGCTCAACCTTCATCTCGACGATTGTGTCGATGTACGCTTGCGCATAGGCATTGGCAGTCTGTGCGGCGAAGTTCGAATCTGCCCCCTTGCTGGATATCAGAAGGATATTGCTGTCACTGGAACGTTCAACCTTGATGCTTCCCCGCAAAAGCCCAATGAGCCAATCTTCCAAAGTACCTTCGCCTTTGGTCGCCACCATCCAACCCTCTTTCACCGTCGGATCTTCGTCGAGCCTCAAGTGTTTCATTACTTTTCGAGAAACGCGGTCACTTTCAATGATCTCGATCTGTGTCGTCAGGTTCTGCGGCATGATCATCGCCGTAAGTGCGTCTCTGGGCCCGGCGTCCACCATTACGGATGCGGTAGCGGTATACCGCACCGGCAATCCGGAACTGACACTCAGCGCCGCCCCCGCCGTGACGACAAACAGGAGAAGCGCGATCTTGTAGCGCGATCGGATGGCAAACAGGATTTGACGCAGATTCATTGGCAATCCTCAGAACAGGCTCTCGCCAATGTAAAGAACGTCATCGGGTCGCACGAGATTGTCCAGCTTTGGACTCGATTCAATAATCTTGTCGTTGCTGCGCCGATGCAGCGTCAGCCGTCTCTCGGTGCCGCGCGCAGTCGGGCCGCCGCCGAGCGCCAGTGCCTGGCGAATCGTCATTTCGCGCTGGATTCGATAAGAGCCGGGGCTTTGCACTTCGCCGTAGATGTAGAACATGGGCATTCTATGCACATAAATGATGTCGCCGCCGGCAACGACAATGTCGTCTTCGATCCTGTTGTCAAGGAACAGCCCGGCAATGTCGATCTCCTTGCGAATCGGCTGGCCGTTTCGGGTGCCGGTGAGAATTGCGATATCCGCACCGGTCGCGGCAATGCCCCCGGCGATGGCGATCATTTCGGAAATACGGGTATTGAAGGTTTCGATTGGATAGCGGCCAGGATCGCCAACTTGTCCGAGCACGGAAATTTGATTGCTGCGAATTTGCAGCGGCAGGATGGTGACCTGTGGCTGCTTGATAAAGCCGCCCGTTCGGAGCGCATTGGCAATCGTGAGTTCGGCCGCCGAGATGGTCATATTCCCGATATTGACGACCCCGATCAGCGGATACGTGATGGTGCCACCTTCGGTTACGCGAGTTTCCAGTGTTAAGTCCGGATTCTGATAGACAAGCACGCGGATGCTGTCACCGGGTCCGATCATATACTGTGGTTGCGCGTTTTGCGCATGAACTACCAGAGCATGAGCGGTGCAAATGACGAGTACTAATGTTGAAAACAATCGATGCATTTTCATGTGATTTCCTGACTGCGCAAATTACATGTCCTTAAATGTCCGCCAGCAATCTCCAAAGCGCGATGTAGATGTCCTGATCAACGTCGCGATCGTGCCGCCAAGTTCTTTCATCCCATCAGCCAAGGTCCCGGAGTCTGGTGTTCCTGTATTCAGTCTTGATGGAAACACTTGCAATACAAATGTTAGGTCACGAAACGCTTCATTAAATTTGCGCTGAAAAAATATCGCCGCCTCTCGGTCAGGCAATATCGTCTCCCTTCGTCAAGTTACTGACGTTCCTGCGATTGAAGTATCATTTGCCACAAGTCCACGTACTGAGCCATTTTAAACTACGGATAGGTCTTCACCAAATAGTTAGCGCGCAAGAGAGCATGGACCGGAGTGCCGGTATTGACGCGGCTTGGGGACTTGAATTCTCCTGCGTTTGCCCAACCAGGGGAGATTCGCGTGCCGCCGGCACGTCGACTTTAGCAACCCCATGTCCCGGGAAGGTATGGCTACGCACCGATACCTTGAAAAGGCCCAGTCACTCAGGTAATTCGCTATCCCTTGTAAATTTCGTGAGCCTTGAATGAACCGTCCCGCCCTCGTTCACCGACGTGAGATCTGGATCCCAACGATCTGGGGCTGGTTCACGCTACTGCTGATTGGCTCGGCAACCATCGTACTGGTCGCCCGAATTCTTTACCCGTTCATGGCGCTCAACGAACCGGCAGGTTCACACATACTCGTCGTTGAAGGATGGATGAATGCAGATGGCCTCGATCAGGCGTTAGGGATACTGCGGTCTGGGCAATACAGCCACGTCATTACGACCGGCGGACCAATGGACCAATGGCCCGGATCGCACAACTACGCAACCTATGCCGAGCGGGCGGCTGGTTACATAAGATTGCACGGGCATCAAAACGCTGAGATCGTTGCTGTCCCGGCTCCGGCGTCGCAAGTCGACCGGACCTTCCTCAACGCCGTTCTGGTCCGCCAATGGGTCGATCGGTCCGGCCTGACGATTGACGGATTGGATGTTGTTTCGCTGGGACCCCACGCCCGTCGGTCCAGAGCGCTTTATCACCGCGCATTCGATCCAAAGATAAGAATTGGTGTTTACGCCGCAAAACCGTCGGAATACGACCCAGACGCTTGGTGGCGAACCAGCGCAGGGGCGAAGAATGTTCTTGGCGAAGTCGTCAGTTTGCTTTGGGTAACGCTCTTTTTTCAACCGGACCGTCAACGAGGTCGCGAATAACCAGTGATGGTTATTTCATTAGCAGATACGCAGGAGCATAAGGAATGTTCGCAGACCGGTATCGTGCATAGGGAATTTTCCCCTGGGCAATGGCATCCTCTTACACTTTCCTGCGACGACAGATTGTCCGATGAACTTGACGGGTGCGCCGCATCTAGTATCGAGGCAGTTTATTCGAATCGTCGTCTCAGAACGACCCTTTCGGACCAGCACAATCCATCAACATATTGTTAATTAATCAGAAAGAGTCATGGTACGATAAGTGCTTGCCCTTGATGTAGTGATCATCCGGTTCTTCAAAATCGAAATCCGGCTGTTTTGTTTTGGTCAATCGAAATCACGTCAAGTAATACGAAAATCTTATTGGTTTGAGTGTGCCACGGAATTAGTATCAGGCTCGTTTCTGAGTGCCGCTGACCCTAGTTGACAAACCACCGGGACTGGCGGAGGGTGGCTTCCAGACAGCAGGGCGACATATTGAAACTTGCAGGCATAACCTTGCATCTGAAGAACAGAATCATTGAATAGTTGCTGACTGGAATCATGCTTATGCCAACACGCTTATCCGCGGGATCGAAGATCAACTGGGCAGTTTCGCTCATTGCCATTTGCGCATGCCTCGGCCTGACCAGTTGCGGAGGCGGTGGTGGCGCGGGAGCGGGAGTCGCTCCGGGGACTACCGCGCCGATAACGCCCGATGTTCCTCCGCCTGTCAGCATTCCCTCGACCCCAACCAATGTCGTTGCAGTGGGCGCCACTTCATCCCAAGTTGATCTCACGTGGACCGCATCTACCGGCGATGTGCCGGTCACGGGCTACAACATTTTCCGCAACGGCGCCGCAATACCTGTCGCGACGGTCGGTATCGTTACTGACTATCAGGATACCGGTCTGACTCCTTCCACTAACTACTCCTACCGAATCCAGGCGATTAATGCCTTGGGCAATAGATCGAGTCTTTCGACGGCGGCCGACGCGACGACGTTGGTTGACAACCAAATTCCCACGCTTCCGACCAACCTGACTGCCCTTGCGGTATCCCCGGTCCAGATCAACTTGAGTTGGACGGCCGCGACTGATGATACGGCGGTTACGGGCTATAGAATTTACCGTGGCCCTACACTCATTGCCACGCTGGGCAACGTGCTGAGCTATCAGAATACGGGCCTCACGGCTTCAACGACTTACTCGTACACCGTTGAAGCACTCGATTCAGCCGGAAACGCTTCCGGACCATCATTGCCCGCCGGCGCGACCACGCCGGCCACCGCCGATACCCAGGCGCCAACGGTACCGACCAACCTGGTCGCCACCGCAGTATCCTCGGTCCAGATCGATCTGAGCTGGACGGCCGCCACCGATAACGCTGCAGTTACAAATTACCGGATCTTTCGTGCGGGTGTGCTGATTGCCACGGTGGGAAACGTAGTGAGCTATCAAAATGCCGGCCTCACTCCATCAACGAACTACTCCTACACGGTTCAAGCACTCGATGCCGCTGGCAATCCGTCTGGCCAATCTGCGCCCGACGCAGCGACCACGCAGGGTGATGCTCAAGCGCCCACGACCCCGACCAACCTGACGGCCACTGCCATATCTCCGGTCCAGGTCAACTTGTCGTGGACGGCTGCCACCGACAATGTTGGGGTTACTGGCTATCGGGTCTACCGTGGCGGAGTGCTGAACGCGACGCTGGGCAATGTGCTTACTTATCAAAATTCCGGCCTGACCGCTTCAACGCTTTATTCGTACAGCGTTGAGGCGTTTGATGCTGCTGGCAATCCTTCGGCCCAAACTGCGCCGGCAACTGCAACCACGCCTGCGGCCAGCGGCAATATTTCGCTATCCCTGGTTCCCGGCCGAACCGCTGGCGTGGCGCCGTTGTCGGTGTTTTTCGACGCCACCGGAACCACTGCTCCTACGCTGACGACCCGCCCTTTTCACGATATCGAATACCAATGGAATTTTGGCGACCCGCTGGGCTCTCCGGTTCTCGGCACCACCTGGAGCACGGGCAGCCGACCCGGCAGCAGCAGCCGCAATTTGGCCAAAGGTCCGGTGACCGCACATGTATTTGAAAGACCGGGTACGTATACGGTAACGCTGTCGGCACGGCACGGAGCCAATACGGCGGCGACCACGACCACGATTACGGTTACCGACCCGAATACAGTGTTTGCCGGTACCTTGACGGCTTGCTTCTCAAACAACACCGATTTCACCGGCTGCCCGACAGGCGCCAATCAGGTCACGACATCGAATTTCATCACCGTGACCAATGCAGCAGCGACGACAAGTGCACGCCGGCTGCTGATGCGCCGGGGGCATACCTTTACCGTTTCGGGTAACTCGGGGCGAATTTCCGTCCAGGGCCCGGGAATTCTGGGTGCCTTTGGCCCGGCCACGAGTCCGATACCCGTGGTAAGGGCGCTGACCAACAATGCGATCGTGCAAACATCAAGTTCGACAGTGATAAATCCAATTCCTTTCGGGGACTGGCGCATCATGGACATGGAACTGGACGGCGGGGGCTTCCCCTTAAGTGCCGTCGAAGCCATCGGCGAGGGCATCCGGGAGACGCTGTTGCGTCTTTACATTCACGATGTCGCAATGTGCATCAGCGATTCGGTCCCTTTGCTGGATATCTTTAATGCAGGAGTTAACTCTGGCCACGAAATCTGGGATCAGAAAACCATGCAGGATGTGACCTGCCTGCGGGCTTCCAGCAACGGCGCTGTGCAGGGCACACGGCGCTTGGCGTTTCTAGGCAACTATTTGAGCGACATGAGCAATCTCGCGCATCTGCACCGGATGGGATTTGTGGTCAAGGGCGTGGTCAGCAATAACACCTATCGAAACCAGGCGGCAAACGGTGCGCACGTCAAGTTCCACGGTCCGCTGTTCACCAGTACCGGTGTCGATGGAGCACCGGGTGGGACAGGCTCAGTCTCGGAACTAACCGTGCTGTCTGACAACTTATTTTCCGGAGGACCGAATCCGGGCAATATCATGGTGCATCTCGGCCCGACCAATGCGCAGCGAGACGAGCGAGTACGAGATGTAATTTTCGAGCGCAACTGGTTCCGCTCGGGGGCGGGAACCCTGCTCCCCCTGCTAATCGAAGGCGACAACATCACCATCCGCAATAACCTCTGCGATACCACGGGCGCGCCGGGTCCCGTCTGTATCAATGCCAGGGTAAACGGTGCCGAGCCGCCCCACAGCAATATTCGCATCTATCACAACGTGGGCTACAACGCCTCGCCCGTTTCGTTTACCTTCATAAGTCTGCAGGCTGGCATATCCAACGTTATCGTCCAGAACAATCTCGCTTCGGCACCGTTTGGGAGCGGCACGATTCTCGGCATAAACGGGGCAACAGGTGTGGTCCCGCAAAATAACCTCTTCACGAATGTTCCGGGATTCGTTGGCACGATGTTTCCGGGTGTACAGTTCGGGGCTGCGGCCGACTTCATCGCGGGTGCGGGCCGCGATGTGGGCCTGACCTTTCCGTTGGGCCCGCCTGTGTTCGAGGATTTTTTCGGATCACTGAGGCCGATCAACGGCAACGCCGATATCGGCATCTCCGAGCAGTAATAGGCTGGATGCCGGCCAGGGCGGCCGATGCGTTGGCGCAAGAGGCTGCCTGAGCGGGTATTGGTGGACCACGTTAAGGTCGCTGGAGAAGTTGATCTGAACGCTGCTAGTATTCGCGTTCGTTGGGCATTGGTCCCGGGCCCAGATTGATACTCATCTTCGATTGCGAATGAAACTCCTCGCCGTTATCGTCAATTACAAGACACCGGAAATGACGCTGGAAGCACTGACAGCGCTCACCCCGGAGCTTCGTGCGATACCAGGTTCCCGCGCAATCGTTGTCGACAATGACTCCGCTGATGGATCTTACGAAACCATCGCCCAGGCGATAGTTTCACGCGGCTGGTCGGACCTCATTGAGGTAGTGCGCTCGGAGAAAAACGGCGGATTCGGTTTCGGCTGCAACGTCGGTATTCGACGCGGGCTTACAGCCAGCGATCCTCCGGATTTTATCTACCTGCTCAATTCCGATGCGTTTCCCGAACCGGGCTCGGTTCGCCTTCTGCTTGATTTTTTGGAAACACATCCGGCAGTGGGCATCTCGGGAAGCTATATTCACGGGCCAGAGGGCACTCCGCACGCAACCGCATTCCGCTTTCCTTCCTGGCAGAGCGAGGTCGAAGGCACGCTCGGAATTGGGTTGGTAACCCAGTACCTGCTGAAAAAATGGGTGATCGCACTTCCATTCCCGACTCAGCATCAACAAGTCGACTGGCTCGCCGGCGCGAGCATGATGATCCGGCGTCGCGTTCTTGAAGACATCGGCCTGTTTGACGAAACGTTCTTTCTGTATTTCGAGGAAGTTGACCTGTGTCGCCGGGCACGAATGGCAAACTGGACGACGTATTACATTCCGAAGAGCTCGGTTGCGCATATTGGATCGGCTTCGACCGGGATGAAGGATCTCAAGAAGCGTACGCCGCCGTACTACTTTGATTCGCGCCGGCACTATTACCTGAAGAACCATGGCCGGTTGTATCTCTGGGCAGCGAACCTGGGTTGGATACTGGGCTACCTGGTTGGGCATGCGCGCCGGCGCTTGATGAATCGCCCGGATCCGGTGCACCGTTCGGGAATGTTCATTGATTTCATCAAATACAACTTCGGCCTGCTGCGCCGACCAACGAATACAAATTAGGGAGCGTTACATGAGTCGGAAAGTTGATGCCTGGGTCCTATATGCCGGCGACGGCGGAAAACCGGTGCGAACGAAGCTGGTGCGTGAACTGTTTGAACTTCCCCCGATCGGCGAACACGGCGTCCGGGCTCGGCCTTTGTACGGAACCTGGGAAGGCAACATGGGTCACGCCCTCGATCGAAAGCCGGTGGATATCTGTGTGCAGCGCAATGAGCCGAAGGTTGTCATCGGCAATGCCGGAGTAGTCAAGATTCTCGAGGTCGGATCGAAGGTCAAGAACGTCGAACCGGGCCAGGACGCGGTCATTTTTTGCACCGGGGTCGAAGACCGTTGGGGCTATCCGGTCAAGATCATGGCCTACGATGCACCGGGCACGATGGGCTGCCTGGCGCAGGAGATGGTTCTGACTGACCGCCAGGTGATCCCGGTGCCGGAACGCACCCGGCACACACTCCCGCAATGGTCCGCATTTTCGCTGCGCTATGTCACGGCGTGGTCGAATTGGGAACTGGCCTACGGTGCGTTTCGACTTATGGTCCCGGAAGCCGAATACGCCTCGCCGAACGTATGGGGCTGGGGCGGTGGCGTGACTTACGCCGAACTCGATCTGGCCCGTCGCCATGGTTGCCGAGCGGTGATGCTCTCCGGCAACCAGCGGCATTTGGAAAAAATCCAGCGCCTTGGGCTGACCACGGTGGACCGCCGGATTTTCGGGGAGATCGACTTCAACGAGACCCGCTACAAAACTGATCCTGAATATCGCGACGAGTACAAGAAACGCGAAGATGCTTTCATCGGCGAGGTCAAGCACCGCACGCATGGCGAGATGGTGCAGATTTTTCTCGACTACGTCGGCAGCCCGGTCTATCGGGCAACCTTGCGGGCGTTATCCCGGGAGGGTGTTATCGCCACCGCGGGATGGAAGGAAGGCATGGAGATGCGCCACCTGCGGGCAAAGGAGTGCATCGAACGCCATCAGCACATCTATACCCATTACGCCCGCTATCAGCAGGGCTTGCGCGCGGTTTCTTATGCGGAAACCAACGACTGGATGCCCGAGGTTGACGAACGCAACATCTACAACTTTGACCGGATTCCGCAGCTCGCCGATGACTACGAGGCCGGCGCGACCGGAATTTTCCCGACTTTTTCAGTTAACCCCGAGTAGCGATTTTTCAATCCCGGCATCAGACCAGGGCGGGTGACTCCGCGCGCTGGCGTTCGCGAGGGCTGTTACGAGCGTCGATGCCGGCTTCAGCGGTTTGTATCAGCCCACGCATTCTGGCTGCGATCACCCGCACATTGGGTTCGAGCACCATGCTGTCGTGGGTCCCGGGAACCTCATGCACGGCAATGCTGCCAACCAGCTTGCCCCAGTCATTGTCGTGATAGACGTGCTCAAGGTCCGAGCTCAATACGTGCCCCGGCCCAAGAACGTGGGCTTTATCGAGCTTGGGCCTGAACAGGTTGACCGCGCCCGGATAGGGCTGAATGCGATAGCGCGGCAGCGCACCGCGAAATGCAGCCTCAATGGCTTCATTATGAAGTTCGTAGGGTTTGTGCTGCTCTTCAGGCGCGCCGAAACGCTTCTGCCAGCGCTCCAGTTCCCAGCGCACGCGGCCGCGGATCCATTTCGTCAGATACTCCGGCCCTTTGCGCTGCAAACGCTGGAAATGGATCAGCACTTTATCCCTGCCGGTAATCGGGGGCGATACCGGCAGGCGGGAATCGAGCATGACCAATAGCGCGGTCTCTTCACCTTCGGCGAGTAACTGCTGCGCCATTTCGTAGGCCGTTATCCCGCCACCGGAGAATCCCCCGAGCAGGTACGGCCCATGCGGTTGAACGGTACGCAGTTCCTTGATGTAGTCGCGGGCCATCTCCTCGAAGGTTTCGTGCGGCGCGTGATCGCCGTACAGGCCGCGCGCTTGCAGGCCGTAGAACGGCCGGTTGCTGCCAACGAGGTGGGCCAGGTGCCGCAGATTCAGCACGTTGCCGAACATGCCGGCGACCAGGAAAAAGGGTCGCCGCCCGCCACCTTCGCCCGAGTGCATCGCAACCAGGTGCGTGTAGCGGCTGCGATGGGATTCACGCGGCGCCGGTGTCGCGGTTGCGCCTTCCGAACCGGTGGCGGCCCCACCAATCGCTTCCCGGATCATCGACGCGCAGCGCTCCACGGTCGGGGCTTCGAACAGCACCGAGATCGGGTAATCAACGTGGTATGCCTTCTTGATCATGGCGAACAGGCGTACCGCGGTCAACGAGTGGCCGCCGAGGTCGAAGAAACTATCGCGCACGCCAACTTTCTCTACGCCCAGCAGTTCGCGCCAGAAACCCACGATGGTGCGTTCAATTTCGTCGCGCGGCTCAACATACTCGCTTTCGAGTTCCGGGCGGGCAAATTTGGTTCCGCTTTCGCCCTCCGGAACTGCGGCCTGCGCGGCCTGATCGAGCAATTGGGCGAGGTCGAGCGAAGTGACGATCCATTCCGGCCGCGGCGCCGCCGCCATCACGCGCGCAAACGCCTGCGCGCCCTCATTGGGCAATATCCCCTGCAGCAGATTGCGCTGCAACTGAAGTTCGGCTGCCGACAGTTGGCGGGTCGCCCCGGCGGGGCGTTCAAATTCGATCTCCGATGGGGATGGATCGGAGGCGACGGCGAAATCGACCTCGCCGGTCAGCTTCTTGATGGCGAATTCCTCGACATCGAGAAGGACACGTCCGCTGCTGTCGGTAATGGTGACATCGAACAGCGCGATGTCCTGATCGGCCTTGTTCGTACCGTGATTGCGTACCCAGCTGAACACCGACCGCGTTAGCGGCGCATGGAAGCGCAGCTTGCGGTAGGAAATCGGCACCCAAAGACTCTGCGCATCGTAGCCTTCGATCAGCTTCATCGCGTAGCCGGTGGCGAAGTCGAGCAGGGCAGGGTGGAGTTTGAAGCTCTCCAGATCCGAGGCGAATTTTTCCGGTAGTTCCAGACGGGCGATGGCCTCGTTCTTACCGAAACTCACCTGGTGCAGTACGCGCCAGCGCGGGCCGAACCGGAGATGTTGTTCCTGCGGCGAGACGATTCCTTCAAGCACTTCAGGCGAGCGCTCAATCTGGCAACGGGCATCGATCGCGGCCAGCGGCACAGGGTTTGCTGCCGGCAGCGGATGCAAAAGCAATTCACCTTGCGCATGCAATTCCCAGCCGTTACGTCCATCGACGTTGCGTCTGCCGCGAACCTGGAAACTGTAACCCTCTTCGCTGCGCTTCAACTTGACACGAACCTCTCGTGCTTCTTCGTCGGCGACGTGAAGCGGCCGGAAGAAGAAAAGGTCGTGCAATTCAAAATTGCCGTGCTCCCCATATTCCTCCAGGGCGGCGCGCGCAAGCTCGATGTAGCCGGTGCCGGGGATCAGGGCATGGCCCTTCAAGGTCCTGTGTTCGCCCAGGATCCAGTGTGTCGATGGACTGAATCGCGCGGCAAGGACCGTTTCGTCATGCTCATCTTTGGCGCGCCGGTCGAATAGCGGGTGGTGTGTTGGTTTGTCGCCGATGGAATCCGCATCCGGTTGCCCTTTTGAATCGCTGCCCGCATTCGTGCTTGCTCCTATTGCGACAGGCTCAGGATGCAGCAGGGCCGCGGCCGCCATGCCCACTTCGTTCCAGATCCCCCAGTTGATGGCAACGGTGTGCCTGCGTATTGCGGGACCGGACCGGCTGCTGGCATACGCATTCAAGTAGGCATTTGCGGCGACATAATCGACCTGACCCGCGGGTGCAATGATGGTCGAGGTCGATGAATACAGCACCATGAAATCAAGGTCAACATCCGAGAAAACGGAGTCGAGTACCACCGTGCCGTGAATCTTCGGTGAGAATACGTCTTCGACGCTGGCCAGCGACTTGAGCTGAATCAAGCTGTCATTGACGATGCCGGCGGTATGAATCACGCCATGGATGTCACCAAAGCGGCTGCGCGCTGCCGCCACGGCCTCCCGGACCCCTTCGACGTCGGTAACGTCCGCCGCAACAACCAGCACCTGCGCGCCTTTCGTCTCGAGCGCCCGAATCTGCTCAATGCGCTGGCTGACCGGATGCTCCAGACCGTGACGCCGCAGCCAGGCTTCCCATTCAGCGCGCTCGGGAAGTGTGGTGCGCGCAAGCAAGACCAGTTTCGCCTGCGCTGTGGTCGCCAGATGGTTCGCGATCACCAGGCCCAGCCCGCCAAATCCACCGGTAATCAGGTAAACACCCTGGTTGCGAATGCGCGAAGCAACCGCAGTGCTGAACTCGGGAAGGCTGCGCTCGAATGTCTCCACCAGCCGTTCTCCATCACGATGCGCGACGACTCCGTTCTCGGGAGCGGCCATCAGTTCCGCTTCGAGATTGTCGAGGATTGAATCGAAGCCACCCGCTGCCTTGCCGCTTTTTCCGAAAAGCCTTCGCGAATCGAGCAGCCGGCCCGGTTGCGGCAGTGTCAGATCGATGCTGGCGCAAGTGACACCCGGAAATTCTCTTGGAATCACCTTGACCGGCCCCAGCAAGGTCGCTTTCTCCGGATAGGGCAGGGACTCGCCTTTGACCTTCTGCATGCCGTTTGAAACGGCGGTGATATGGAGCGGCGTCGGGACGTTTTCGTTGCCAAGCGATTGAGCCAGGAAAAGCAGGCTGTAGAAACCGCGTTCCATGATTCGATGAAAGAAGCTTGATCCCGGACGAAAACTCTCGTCTTTCGTGACCAGCCACAAATGCACGATGCGATTCGGCACTTTCCCGCTGGCAACCAGGTCTTTCACCAGGGCGTCATAGCCCTCGCGCCCGCGTTCCGGCGACAGCACATATTCGGTGTCGCTGCGTTGCACATACGTGTCGCCTTCATACACCAGGACCACATTACCGCCGCGGCGTCGCAAGCGCTCCACAAGCCGCTTCCCGACACCGGCGTCGTCCATGAAAATCAGCCAGGTGAGTTGCTTGTCGTCGGTGGCGCGATCGACTCCCCGCGCACGCCAGACCGGTTGGTAGAACCAATCGTCGAGCTTCGGCAATTTGCTCAGATGCTTCAGATCCGGCCCATGGCTTTCGGCCTTGCGGGCATCTATGAAGTAGCGCTGATGCTGAAATGCGTAGGTCGGCAGCGGAACACGCAGCCGCTTTTCGTCCTGCCACAGCAGATCTGGGTTGATCTTCACGCCGGTTGACCAGAGCCGGCCCAGCACGGTGAGAAAATACGCCTCATCGGAGACTTTCTCGTCCGGGTGACGCAACGACGACAGGGCCGCCTGTCCGGCCTTGATACCGGTTTGCTGGCGTGCGACTGAACTCAGGATTCGACCCGGGCCAACTTCGAGGAAAACCCGGTCCGGGGTATCGAGCAGTGTTTTCATTCCATCGCTGAAACGAATGGTATTTCGGAGATGGCGCACCCAGTACGCCGGATCAGTTGCCTCTTCAGGCTTGATCCAGGTGCCGGTGAAATTGGATATGAAAGGGATCTTTGGCGCACTGAGCTTGAGTGTCTTGATGAAGGCTCCGAATTCATCGAGTATCGGGTCGAGCATCCGTGAGTGCGCGGCGACCGAAATCTTAAGGCGCCGCACCTGGATTTCACGTTCGAGCAGCTTCTTTTCCAGCGCCTCGACGCCCGCCACGGTTCCGGAAATGACGCAAAGCTCCGGGGAATTCACGATTGCCAGATCGAGATCGGACTTGAGTTCACGAAGCAACGTTTCGACTGCCGCAGCGGAAAGCGGAACGCTGATCATCGCCCCCTCGGCTACCCGCTCCACGAGCTGGCCGCGAAGCGTAATCAGGCCCAGCGCATCTTCATAGGACAGGACGCCCGATACGCATGCGGCGGCGTTCTCCCCCATGCTGTGCCCGATCATGGCAACCGGCTCAATGCCCCAGGACATCCAGAGCTTCGCCAGCGCGATTTCGACAATGAATATGGCCGGCAATTGAACGCGCGGGTGTTCAAGCGCCAGGGCCGCCACCTCGAGTTGATCGTCCACCGGGAACATCAGCGCACGAAGGTCGGTGCCCGTCCTCTTATGGAACAAGTCCAGACCGCGGTCGATGTGCTCCTTGTAGACCGGTTCACTCTGATAGAGGTCGAGACCCATTCTGGCATATTGCGAGCCGCCGCCGGGAAACATGAACACCAGGGAACTCTTCTCGAGTGCGCTGCCCGTAAAGACACGTTGTACGTCGTTTTCTTCAAGCAACCTGATCGCTTCGTCCCGATCCTGTGCGGCGAGTACGCGTCGTTGATCGAATGCGCGCCGGCCGTGGTGCAGGGTGTAGGCAACATCGGCGAAATTCTGGTCAGGGTTCTCGCGCAGGTGGGCTGCCAGGCGCTTCTGGTACTCATCCAGCGACTTCTTGTTACGGGCACTCATGGTCAGAAGCTGGAAAGCGCGCTTCGGCGCGGATGAACTGGCGCGCTCGGGAGCTTCCTCGAGCACCATGTAGGCGTTGGTGCCGCCAACGCCGAGTGAGTTAACCGCCGCCCGCCGTGGAGATGATGGGGTGCGGCGGCGCCATTCGGTCAGCCGGTCATTGACAATGAAGGGACTGGTGGCGAAATCGATGGTCGGGTTGGGTTTATCGAAATTCAGACTCGGCGGCATCTGGCGATTTTGCAGTGCGAGCGATGCCTTGATCAGACTGGCGACGCCGGCGGCGGTATCCAGATGCCCGATATTGGTTTTGACCGAACCAATCCGGCAAAAGCCCACGTCCTCGGTCTGCTGGCGAAATGCCAGGGTGAGTGCCGCGATTTCGATCGGATCGCCGATGTAGGTTCCGGTGCCGTGGCACTCAATGTAGTCGATGCTCCCCGGGCTGACGTTCGCGAGCGCATGCGCTTCGGCCATTGCCGCCGATTGCCCGTCAACACTGGGAGCAAGGTAACCGGCCTTGCTGGCGCCATCGTTGTTTATCGCGGACCCCTTGATGACGGCATGAATGAAATCCCCATCTGCGATTGCGTCACTCAGCCGGCGCAGGACAACGATACCTGCGCCGCTGCCGAACACTGTGCCCTGCCCGCGATGATCGAATGCGTGACAGTGTCCGTCCGGAGACAACACTTCTCCTTCCCGGTAGAAATACCCCCGCCGGTGTGGAATCTCGATGGTCACCCCGCCTGCGAGTGCCATGTCGCATTCGTGCGAGAGCAGACTCTGGCAGGCGAGATGCGTGGCAACCAGCGATGTCGAACAGGCCGTCTGGATATTGACGCTCGGCCCTTTCAGGTCGAGCAAATAAGAAACGCGCGTGACCAGAAAATCCTTGTCGTTGCCAGTGTGACGCAGAAGGAACAATCCAACGGAATCGACCAGATCCGGATTCGAGCAGAGATTGAAGTAGAGGTAACTACCCATCCCGCAGCCGCCGAAAATTCCGATCGGCCCCTTGAACCGCTCCGGCGGATGACCGGCATTTTCCAGCGCCTCCCAGGCGCACTCCAGAAAATGTCGATGCTGCGGGTCCATGATTGCCGATTCTTTGGGGGAAAAGCCGAAAAATTCGCCGTCGAACATCTCCATTCCGGGCAGCGGTCCGCCGGAGCGGACATAGTTCGGGTGACGCAGGTTCTCGGGCGGTTCGCCTTCAGCCAGGAGTTCGTCTTCGGTGTAAGTCTGAATCGCCTCGACGCCATCGCGGACATTGCGCCAGTATTCGGCGATATTGCGCGCCCCGGGCAGATGAGCAGCCATGCCCACGATGGCGATGTCGGACTCGTTCGATTCTGGATTGGACATGGGAAAGTTGGTGTTTAGCTCAAAAGCATTGTTTGATCATGGCGCAATCAGACTACTCAGTCCAGACTGCTGATCGCGGGATTCGCAGCGCTGACGATTTGTGCACCATACACTGCGGTCATGCGTCAAGTGCATGTCATTGCCGTCAAATCGCTGGCCCGAATGTTCTCTCATTTTCATCCTGCCTTGCAAGCTGTCAAAATAGAACTTCATATACCGTGGTTCCGATGGCGCCAGGGGGATAAAATATGATTCCCACGCCACGCAAGTTCATTGAGGAATAAAAGGGATCGTCAATGCCACAAACCAAGATCACATGCCTGCTGATGGGGGATCAGTCCCTGCTCATTCAATGCGCGGAAATCCTGCGTTCCCGCGGCCACCAGGTCACCGCGATCGTCACCGGCGAGGAATCTATTCGCAAGTGGGCGGCGCCCCTCAGCATTCCCGTGCATGCGCATGGTCGCGATCTTGAACAACGGCTTGCGGCAACCCATTACGATTGGTTCTTCGGCATCGCGAATCTTCATATCGTACCCGAGTCGATATGGGGCAAGGCGGCCGAGGGTGCGGCAAATTTCCACGATGGTCCGCTTCCCCGGTACGCGGGGCTGAATGCGCCGTCCTGGGCGATTCTTGCCGGCGAAACGCAGCACGGCGTCACCTGGCATGCGCTGGCCAAAGGCATTGACGAAGGAGATATCTACGCGCAACGCCCGGTTGAAATTCTGCCGGATGAAACCGCGCTCACCCTGAACACCAAATGTTTCGAGGCTGCCATCGAAACCTTTGGGGAAATGCTCGATGCGGTCGAAAGCACCACGCTGGTTGCGCGAGCGCAGAACCTGGCAGAGCGCACCTATTTTGGAAAATTTGACCGACCGGAGGCGGCAGCTACCTTGCGATTCGACCGGCCGGCTGCCACGCTGGACGCGCTGGTAAGAGCGCTCGACTACGGTCCCGGATATGGCAATCCGCTGTTTCTGCCCAAACTGCGTACGGATGCCGGGGTATTCTGCGTAACTTCACTATCGTTGCCACAGGGCAATGGCCGCTCGGAGTCACCAGGCACGGTACTCGCCCTCGATGCCGGCGGGGTGATCGTCGCAACGGCGGATCGGCCGGTTAAACTGGATCGGATAGTACGCCCGTGCGGTGCGGAGGTGGAGGCTGCATCCGTGCTGAGCGTCGGCATGCGATTGCCTCTCTTGAGCGACGCGCAGGCAGCGCGATTGACCGCGGTCACCGCCGAGGTGGTCCGCAACGAGAGTTACTTCGAGCGCAAACTTGAGCGCCCGCGCCCGATCGATTTTCCCGAAGTGGAAACCTTGGCCGATGGCGCCCGTGGCCAGGCCAGCGGTCAAATGAATGCGCTCGCCTTTAAACTTCCGAAGGGCATGACTGGTGAGGCTGCGGCCGCAGCGGTGGCCGGATATCTGGTACGTGCTGCCGGGCAGGAAATTTTTGATCTTGCTTACTCCGACGACGCCCTGCAAGAGCTGCACGCCGAACTGCCTGGTTATTTCGCAACCGCTTTGCCGTTGCGTGTGGACGCCAGCGGCGCCACCAGCGCCACCATGCTGACGGAGAGGATCAGCGCGGAGCTTAAGGAGCTCAGAAGCCGGCGCACCTATATGAAGGATCTTGTCGCCCGCAGGCCCGGAGTTTCGCGGCCACGCTACGTGGTCGGCTTGGTTTGCACGAAGCAACCTGCACCTGGGCACGCAATCGGCGAATGCGCCATCACGATTGTCGTTCCGGCCCAGGGGGAGGGTGCGCTCGTCGTGTGCGACGAGGCCCGCTTCTCGACGAACAAGATGGAGGTGTTCGTCCGGCGCATGAGCGTGGCACTCGCCGCACTCGCCGCGAATCCGCAGCTCAAGATTGCGGATCTGGCGTTAATGGCCACGGAGGAACAAAACCGTGTCCTTTACGATTGGAACCGGTCCGACGCGCCCTACGACCGCCAGGCTTGCGTGCATACGCAATTCGAGCGTCAGGTGGACGCGACCCCGGACGCGCTAGCCTTGGTATTCGAAAGCCAGACGCTGACTTACCGCGAACTCGACGTGCGCGCCAACCGCGTCGCCCATATCCTGCGTCAGCATGGAGTAGGGCCCGATTCACTGGTCGGGCTTTATGTCCCGCGTTCGCTTGACCTCGTGGTGGGCGCACTGGGAATCCTGAAAGCCGGCGGGGCCTACGTTCCGCTTGATCCATCCTATCCTGCCGATCGGCTCGCCCTGATGGTTCAGGACAGCGGTGCGAAGGTGGTTCTCACCCGCACGGACTTGCTCGATTCGGTCCCCGCCACGCCGGGCAAAATTCTCTGCATCGACGACCCGGACATCGGCACCGCCTCCAGCAGTCGGCCACAAGGCCATGTCACCTCCGGCAATCTCGCCTATGTCATCTACACCTCGGGCTCCACCGGAAAACCCAAAGGGGTGATGATCGAGCACCGCAATGTCGTCAATTTCTTTGCCGGCATGGACGCGCGCATCGCCCGACCGGCGGATTCGCAACCGGTCTGGCTGGCGGTGACCAGCCTGTCGTTCGATATCTCGGTGTTGGAGTTGTTCTGGACCCTGGCGCGTGGATTCAAGGTCGTGATCAGTTCGGACGAAGACCGTGCCCTGGTTTCACGCGGTGCCAGGTCGAGCCGGCCGATGGATTTCGGTCTGTTTTACTGGGGCAATGATGACGGTCCCGGTCCGCGCAAGTATCGGCTGCTGATCGAGGGCGCGAAATTCGCGGACACGCACGGCTTCCAATCCGTCTGGACGCCCGAGCGACACTTTCACGCCTTTGGCGGCCCGTACCCGAATCCATCGGTTACCGGAGCCGCCGTAGCCGCGGTTACCCAGAACATTCATATCCGTGCCGGCAGTTGCGTGGTCCCGCTGCATCATCCGGCCCGGGTCGCTGAAGAGTGGGCCGTTCTGGACAATCTGAGCAATGGCCGTGTCGGACTGTCGTTCGCATCGGGCTGGATGCCGGAGGATTTTTTGCTGAGGCCCGAGAATGCGCCGCCGAACAACAAGTCAGCCATGATTCGCGATATTGATTTGGTACGACGCCTGTGGCGAGGGGAGGCCGTTTTGTTCCCATCACCCAGCGGGGCTGCGGTCCCGGTTGTTACCCAGCCGCGGCCGGTGCAGAAAGAGTTGCCGGTCTGGGTGACCACTGCCGGCAATCCCGACACCTATCGCGAAGCGGCGCGTCTGGGCGCCAACGTGCTCACGCATCTGCTCGGACAGTCGATCGAAGAGCTGGCCGGCAAAATCCGCATTTATCGCGACACGCTGCTTGCCGAGGGCCGCGATCCGGCCAGGCACCACGTGACCCTCATGCTCCATACGCTGATCGGTCATGATCGCGAGCTGGTGCGCGAACAAGCCCGCCAGCCAATGAAGGAATACCTGCGCAGCGCGGCGGCACTGATCAAGCAATACGCCTGGGCTTTTCCGGCATTCAAGAAACCCGCCGGCGTCGAGAAGCCGATGGACATTGACCTCCAGAGCCTTGGCACCGAGGAAATGGATGCCATCCTGGAATTTGCCTTTGCGCGCTACTACGAAGACAGCGGCTTGTTCGGGACCATTGAAAACGCCGTGGCGCGTGTCGAGCAACTCAAGGCGATCGGCGTAGACGACATCGCCTGCCTCATCGACTTCGGAGTTGATAGTGAACTGGCGCTGGCGAGTCTTGTGCCACTGGCCGAAGTCGTCCGCCTGACCGGCCGGCCCGATGCAGGCACGGAAGAGGGCGACTACAGCATCGCCGCGCAGATTGTCAGACATGGCGCCACCCACCTGCAGTGCACACCTTCCATGATTCGCATGCTGGCCATGAACGACGAGGCACGCGCAGCCATGGCCCGCGTGCGCCACTTCTTTGTCGGCGGAGAAGCGCTTCCCGGAACTCTGGTGTCGGAGCTGCGCAAGCTGAATTCCGGCGCTACGGTTGAGAACATGTACGGCCCGACCGAGACCACGATCTGGTCGTCCACCCAGAACGCCCAACCCGGCGAAGGCGTTGTTCCACTCGGCAAACCGATTGCCAACACACAGCTTTATGTGCTCGATGACCGGCAACGTCCGGTGCCGCCGGGAACCGCCGGTGAGTTGTACATAGCCGGTGACGGCGTCGCTCGCGGCTACCTGCATCGGGAAGATCTGACGCGCGAGCGTTTTCTTCCCAACCCGTTCCGCCAGGGCGGCCGAATGTACCGAACCGGTGATCTGGTGCGTTTTACCGAGGAAGGCGTACTTCAGTTCCTGGGACGAGTCGACTTTCAGGTCAAGGTGCGGGGCTATCGTATTGAACTTGGTGAGATCGAGGCGCGATTGGCCGCGCACCCGGGTGTTCGCGAAGCGGTGGTGCTGGCACGCGAAGATACTCCGGGCGATGTGCGCCTGGTGGCCTACCTGCGCTTCCCGGCCAAGCCGGTCGTTGACGACGAACTTCGCATACACCTGCGCGCCAGCTTGCCCGATTTCATGGTGCCAGCGCATTTCGTCACGATGGAGAGTTTCCCGCTGACGCCCAATGCCAAAGTTGACCGAAAAGCGCTGCCCAGCCCGGAAGCAGGTCGCAAACTTGCGGTTGCAGCCGAGTACGTCGCACCGCAAAGCGATGTTCAGCGGCAGGTTGCCGAAGTCTATCAGCGCGTACTCGGACTCGCGCAGGTCGGGCTGACCGATAACTTTTTCAAGCTGGGCGGGCATTCCCTGCTGGCGGTGCAGGCCCATCGTGAACTGCGAACCAGCGTATCCGCCAAACTGACGATTACCGACATTTTCCGCTTCCCGACTGTTGCTTCGCTGGCAGCTCATGTGGATAACGGCGATAAAGCCGGCGAGCAGCTCGCGCTGGTTGCCGACCGCGCGGCCGCACGCCGCGAGGCCATGGGTGCGCGGCGCGGGGCGCGTCGGGGCGGCAATGAAAAATGACGCTCGCGTCGCGATTGTTCGGTGCGTTGATCCGTACCGCGGAGATGGATCCCGGCGATGCAGACGGGGTACTTCTGCCTGGCGAGCAGGCGGCGATTGCTAACGCGGTCGATAAACGCCGCCGCGAATTCATTGCCGGGCGCGGCTGCGCCCGCCGCGCCATGGCGGCGCTCGGCGAACAACCCATGCCGATACTCCAGGGTGAGGATCGTGCGCCGATCTGGCCGCCCGGCCTGGTCGGAAGCATTACGCATACCGACAGCCGCTGTGCGGCCGCCGTTGCGCGCATTGCAGATGGCTTCCAGTCTCTCGGACTCGACATTGAAACGGCTACACCCATGGCAACAGAATTGCTGCGTATCACATGCGTGCCAGAGGAGCGGGCTTACCTTGATGCCCAAGACACCACCCAGCGCGGCCTGCTGGGCAAAGTCATGTTCAGCGCCAAGGAAAGTGCCTATAAGTGTCAGTACGCCGTGTCCCGGGTGTTCCTGGATTTTCAGGCGATGCGCATTTATCCGGACCTGGCGGGAGGTCGTTTTGTGGCCGTGTTTTTGCGCGACGTCGGCCCATTCGTCTGCGGCGCCGAACTGCGGGGTCAACTTCTGGTAGACCAGGGATATGTAATGACCGCGATAACGCTGACCACCGGGATGATCCATGAAGCGCGCACCCCCGACGCGCTCGCAGCGCGATAGAACGGCAATCCGAATGCGGCGATCGACATGCGACCCTTCCGACTGACTCGTCGCGAATTGCTACTGGCGGGTCTGGCCGGTGGTGTCGCACTCGGCGTGGGCGTCTACGGGGGTTTGCGTCTTGGCCGTCGCGACGAGCGGCGCCGCCGCATCGTGCCGCCGCGCACGCAACCATTCGCACCCGGAGCATTTGTCGCGATTGATGAAAGCGGTTTGGTGACCATCTGGCTGGCGAAACCGGAAATTGGTCAAGGGGTCGCGGCCTCGTTACCCATGATCATTGTCGAAGAACTGGGTGCCGATCCGCAAAGCATCAGGCTGATCCAGGCGCCGGCAGACGATGCCTTTGGGAATCAGGCGGTCGGCGTCAGTTCGAGCGTGCGCGGTTCGTTTTCGGACTTACGTGCTGCCGGCGCTGCGGCGCGAGAGATGCTGGTCGGTGCCGCGGCAGAGGCACTTGGCGTGCCGCCGAACGCCTGCACCACAGAACGCGGTTTCGTGGTGCATTCCGCCAGCGGACGGCGCCTCGCTTTCGGTGCCCTGGTGCGCGCCGCCGCGCGTCGGCCCGTCCCGGCGTCGCCAGCGCTCAAGCCGCATAGCGAGTTCACGCTCCTGGGCAAGAGCATGCCTCGACTTGACCTGACGGCCAAGATCGACGGCACCGCGCAATTCGGACTCGATGTCCGGGTGGCGGGAATGGTATTTTCGGTCATCGCCCGCTGTCCCACGGTCGGAGGCAAGCTGCGCAGTTTCGATCCGGGCGCTGCGCGGGCGGTGTCTGGCGTGCGCGACGTTTTCGCGATGGATCGGGGAGTCGCCGTTATAGCCGATCACACCCATGCGGCAATCCTGGGCCGCGACGCATTGCGCATAGAGTGGGACCGGGGGACGCACGCAAACTGGGATACCCGGACCATCGATACCTACCTGGACCAGCGCGCAGCGCAGGAAGGCGGTATTGCACGCAGCGAAGGCAACGGCGCCGCCGGGCTTACCGGCCCGGGTCGGATGGTGCGCTCCGAGTACCGGCTGCCCTATCTAGCGCATGCCACGATGGAACCGATGAACTGCACGGCCGATGTCCGCGAAGACGGTTGCACGGTCTGGGCGCCCACGCAGTCGCCCGCCGGGGTGCGCGACGCTGCAGCACGCCGGCTGGGTCTGCCGGCCGATCGCGTCGCGGTCAACGTGACTCTGGTGGGCGGTGCCTTTGGGCGGCGGATCATGGACGATTTCGTGCTCGAAGCCGTGGACGTATCGAAGCACGCACGCCGGCCAGTGCAGTTGGTATGGACGCGGGAAGACGATCTGCGCCACGACTGGTATCGCCCATGCTCCCTCCATCGGCTGGAGGCGCGGCTCGATGACAGAGGACTGCCGGTCGCATGGCGGCATCGCATCGTGTCTCCGTCCATTATTCGCTCTCTGGACCCCGGTTTTCGTGATCCGGTCGATCCGACGGCTGTCGAAGGCGCCAAGGAAATACCGTATAGCTTGGCAGACTTGCAAATCGAGTATGTCGATGCGGAGCTGCCGTTGCGCATTGGATTCTGGCGCTCCGTCGGCCACTCCTACAACGCGTTCGCCGTGGAGTGTTTCATCGACGAAATCGCCGTGGCCTCCGGCAGCGACCCTGTGGAGTTGCGTCGCGCTTTGCTTGGCACCAAACCAAGACACCTGGGTGTACTTAACAGGGCGGTTGCCGAAGCCGGACCTCGGTCCGGCGGACCGGGGCAAGGACGCGGTGTGGCTGTGCATGCCTCCTATGGAAGTTTCGTCGCGATGGTTGTTGATGTCACGGCAAGGGAGGGCAAGGCGATTGAGGTGAATCGGGTCGTCTGCGCCGTGGACTGCGGCTTCGCTGTCCATCCGGATGGCGTGGTGGCACAGATCGAGGGCGCAATCGCATTCGGTCTGACCGCTGCGCTTTACGGTCACGTCGGCTTCGAGGCAGGGGCGGCAATGGTTTCGAACTTTGACGACTACCCGCTGCTTCGAATTGACGAAATGCCAGCGGTACAGGTGCACCTCATCAACGGCGCTCCGGACGATATTGGGGGGGTGGGCGAAATCGGTGTTCCCCCGGTCGCGCCCGCCATGTGTAACGCGATCTACGCTGCGACCGGCCGACGCATTAAAGCCCTGCCATTGCGGGAAGGCTAAACGCGGACATCTCCTGGATCAAGCAGGCCGGTCGCGGACATCAGAATCGTATTGCGGCACTGATGCGCGCAATTGTAGTGTCGAACTCGAAAACCTCGTTATCGGAAGACCGCCGCTGATGCTCAAGACTGATGCTGGTCGTCACGGATGTCCGCGGAGCCCAACTGGCCTCCACAAACAGACTGTCGGTGGTCGTGTCCCTGCGAACCGTCGCGCCAGACAAGTAGCTTTTTACACGTTGCTTTCGCACACGCACCGTGGTCTTCGCACTGACCTGCCAGGTTGGTGCGACCGAATAGGAATTGTCGACACCATATCTTGCACCTTCATCCTGTCGGGGATAGACAGCTCGTTGAGCAGAAAAAGCGACGGCAATCTTACCCGGAGGCGTCCAGCTATATCCAAGATTGCCTGCGAGACCCGAAAAATCGCGCTGGCCTACGCTTTCGTGTCGGCGCTCGATCCATGTCACGCGGTTAGTTAGTGTGGACCTTCTGCTGAAAATCCAAGTGGTCTGGACGTCGTTTTCGTCCTGCCGGTAGTCCTGGTTGGCAATGCTGATCGCCGCGCTGGGAACTTCGGTGCCTGCGTAGCGTCCTTCGGTTCTGCGCCTCAGCACGCTAATCGAGCTTCCCGAGCGTGCCTCATACCGAATTCCGGCTTCTGCGCTCTTGCCGCGAAAGTCCGGTTCAGTCAGAGTTGCCGCTTCACTTTCCTGAGTCGCTCGCGAAATGCCGAACAGAACGTGCCAGCCACCGGTTATGAAAGCGTCCAGGGAAAACTGCCGGTTCTGACTGACCCGCAGATTCCGAGTCGTACCGCCGGTATCCGCGAAGGAAACCAGGCTCTCCGCTCGATCGGCACCAAGCGATCCGCTGATCCGGGGCGTCAAATGCCAGAGCCACGCACCACGATAGGCGAGAGTGTCAAAATCAAGATTGGAGAATTCTTCATAGCGAGTGGTTGTTTCGGTGACGTCAACCTGAAAACGCTGCTGGGCGTATGGCTTATCGACGCGCAATCCAAGATAGCCGGAACTGATTGCATCGGAGGACGGGCCAAGCGAGTCCGGTTGCCTGAATAGATTTGAGTCGTGAGTCACACTGCCGCCGACCGCAACATCCACGACGCCTGCATGCGCAGGAAGCACCGACCATCCGAACGACATCACGAAAATCGGTATGACCAGCGCAAGAGTCCGGGTCTGGTTGCCGCCGCGAAGACTCCCGGCGTTCGCGCCAGACCAGAAATGGCGAATGAGGGACACGGAACTCAATCGTGGCATCGTAAAAGGTAACACCCATTGCGCATTTCGAAACTGCGCGCCATATACTCGTTTCGCACCACGATTCTCCCGGTTTTCATTGTAGTTATTTTCATACAGCCTCATGGTATTGTATGCACATCCTGTAGCCTAGTGTTGCCGACGATGGCGAATCATTGTCGCGGCAATTGGCTATGCAACCATAGGATGAGCACTGACTGAACAGTGGCGATACCGTTCCTTGTTTGGCCGTAACGGCTGATCGCAGGCTCGATTTATCCCTGACACCTAGTTCCCGTCAAACCCAGGCAACTGCCGTTTCCTCGAACAGAATCGTGCCTCAACAATTCGCCCGTACCACATTTCGCAAGTCGACTCGCCTGCCGATTGGCCGGGACAAACTGCTCAATACCCTTGAATTTTTGATCTCACCCATCGTATTGGTATTGACGTTGTGGATCGTGGATGCCTGGTACGAGCGATCTCTGGGTCCACACTACATCATCCTGTCGGTCGTGGTTTTTTCGCTGACGTTTCCGGGATCGGCTTATTTGACCCAGTCGCCTTGGACGGTCACCTTTCGAATCGCGACCGGCTGGTTTGCCTTGTCTGGACTGCTTTATCTGTTCGGCATTGCAAGCGGATACATAAATTATTTCGATCAGGACTTGTTGTTTACGTGGTGGTGGCTGGCGCCATTGAGCGAGGCGACAGCGCATTTTCTGCTGCGCATTGCCGCACCCGGAGTCATTAAGTTGCAGGGGCCTTATCGACGCGTCATCATCGCCGGCATGAATGCGCAAGGTGTGGAACTCGCCGCCCGCCTGGAAAGCGATCCTTACTCGCGCAGTCGCGTCGTGGGCTTTTTCGATGATCGTGCCGATCAACGCATTGAGCATGACCGAAAGTACTCGATGCTGGGAAAAATTGCCGAACTACCCCGTTTCGCGCGTGACAACCATATCGATCTCATCTACATCTCATTGCCGATGGCCTCGCATCCACGCATCCTGTCGCTGCTCGACGATATGCGTGACACGACCGCCTCAATCTACTTCGCGCCAGACATTTTCATCACCGAATTAATCCAGGGACGGATCGATTCAGTCGGCGGATTGCCCGTTGTTGCTGTATGCGAAACGCCGTTTTCCGGATTGGATGGCCTCGTCAAGCGGGCCAGCGACATTATCTTTTCGATTCAGATTCTTCTTCTGATTGCGATCCCATTGCTGGTAATCGGACTTGGTGTAAAGATGACGTCGCCCGGACCCGCTATATTCAGGCAACGGCGATACGGCCTGGATGGACAGGAAATTACGGTCTACAAATTCCGCACCATGACGGTTCGCGAAGATGGTCCCGTCGTCGAACAGGCGCGCAAGGACGATGCCCGAGTGACTCCTTTCGGGCGTTTCTTGCGGCGCACGTCCCTTGATGAATTGCCGCAATTCTTGAATGTGCTTCAGGGCCGGATGAGCATTGTTGGTCCGCGCCCTCATGCGGTAGCCCACAATGAAATGTATCGCAAGCTGGTCAAGGGATACATGCAACGGCACAAGGTCAAGCCCGGTATTACCGGTTGGGCGCAGATCAATGGCTATCGCGGCGAAACCGAAGCGCTTGACAAAATGAAGGGGCGCATTGATTACGACCTGGACTACCTGCGCAACTGGTCATTGCGCCTGGATCTCTACATCATCGCGCGCACGGTCTGGGTAATTCTCGAAGACAACAAGAACGTGTACTAAGCCAATCTTCGGCCATTCCAGATCCCTCCTGTTCGGATCTTTCCAGTTTTATGGTTTCCGCACAACCAAGGCGCTGCCTCGCCTGCACCAGATTAATCATTAAAATAATATTAATTATATAGATCATATATATATTACATTATTCTAATGTAATAGATTAAATTTAATCGAGTGCTTGGCTTGCTTTCCCCAGTGGAAGCGTAGTCGCAACCGTGGACTGTGCGTCGGGCCATTCTCATCAGACCGCAGCACTCAAAATCCCGCTATGGAACTTGCCTGCCAGCGTTTGTGCAGCCGGCGTTGGCGTTCCAGACGCCCATGTGGCGGGGAATCCGAACGCCTGTTGGATATGCTCAATCGGCTCGACGGGATGCGCGGCTACTTGAGCACCAACTCAAAGGTGCCCGGGCTGCGTTCCACGGCAATCAGGCGCAACAGCGGCCCCAACTGCTGCTGGTGCTCGGCGGCGACACGCGCCGTGGCAAGAAATGCCGGATTGGCCCCTGGGGCCCAGGTGCCTTTGCCGTCAAGGTCAAGAGGGCCCTGAATGGTGCGCAGGTTGGCATGGACGGTCGTACCATCGCCATCCAGACGCAACTCATAAGTACCCAAAGGCGCGATGGGCGTGAGGACGGATCCGGCATCGCGCCATTGCAGGGTCAAACTGCCAATCATCTGCCCGCGTTCGATAGACAGACTGGCTACGCGTACGGCAACGTCCCCGGTAAGGCGTAGTGGTGCGAGCTTGGCAATGCCCAAACCCAGTGCCGACGCAGGCAAATTGGTTTCGAGGCTGGCAATCTCAATACGAGATAGCGACATCCTCACGGGAAAGCGCTTTGCGGAACGATCCAGTTCGACGTCGAAAAGCAAACGACCGCGCCAGAACGATTCAGGCAACAGGCGCCATTGCAGACTCTTCGCGATACCGCTTTGTCCACCAGCATCACGAACTTCAATCTGTCCTGATCCCGACCAAATCGTGCCTGTGGCATCGGCTAGCCGAAACCGGCCTTTACTGTCATGCCGCAGTTTCGCATCAAGCAAGCTCGCCGGTGCGCTGGCCAGCAATGCAATCACGTAGATGAACAGTCCGATTGCCGCCCAGTGCCATTGTTTCATTGCGTTTTGCTGCGGACCAAAGTCGCGGTCACGCTGACCATCCCCGGGGTGGATAGCGCTTCGACGCGGCAGGTTTCGACCCGAACTTGTTGCGCTTTTAAGCCCTCCGCCCAATTGCGCCAGTCGGCGAACGCAACCGAACCGAAGACAACGACGGCTTGATTGGCGTCGAGGGCATCGACGCGCGTCAGTGCACCCGATAGTCCGACTGTCCCCGCCTGCGTTTGCAGCGAAGTGCGCAAATCCGTGTTCGATGCCGGGATTGGAGGCATGGCGCGCAATCGCCCGAATTCCGCCGCCTGGTTTTCGACCAAGGCCGCCTGAGCCCGCAGCACCGGGACGCTGCTGCGCAGCCGTTCGTGCGCACGGCTTACCGAATTGACCAGCCACGCATAGAAAGCGATACCCGCCAGCCCGCAGAGCAAGGCGACGATGACGCGTTCACGCGGGGAGCGTGACTCCCACAGCTTGCGCAGCGTTGCTTTCATAGTGCGCGCACCGTAATAACCGTTCCCGGACGCTGCGCTAGGGCGCTGCGTTCTGCACCCAAGCCCGACTGCTTGAGCTGGGTAACGATGCGGCTGACGATTCCCTCGTCGATCGCGGCTAATTCGAGTGTCAGTCGCCCACCCTCGTAGGTCAAAATCCGCAATGCGCCTGCGGGTACACTTTTCATTGCCACGGCAACGCCTTCGATCATCGGAAAAAAATCACCGCTATCAGACAGCCCAGCGGCACTACGGGCCTCGGCCAGTTTACGGCGCATTTGCAGAACCGGGTCCACCACCGCCACGGCTTCTGGAAAAGTGCTGCGGAATCTCGATTCCATCTGCTGGCGCAACGCGCGCTGTTCACTCGCGAGCACGCTCCAGTGAGCAACCAGCACTACTGCATGCATTATCAGTGCAACGCCGGCAATCCAGGCCACCGGTTTTAATCGAGGAAGGGTGCCGGCAAATGCAAGGGTACGCTGTTGCTCGCGAAACAGAGTTATCCCCGCGTCGACGGGCGAGCGGCGCCAATCCCATGCACCGGCCAAGCGAACCGCAATGCCAAGTTCGCGTGTCCATGCCTGCATGTCTGGGGGCGATTCTTCCCCGGTCGTGAACAGAGCAATCGAGCCGGGCCCCGCGCTGCGCGCCCCGGCTAGCTCGAGCATCAGGTGCAGGGAGAGAGGGGGTGATTGCTGATCGCCACAATCGGTCGCCACCCCTTCGAACCTTCCTGTGCGCACGAACCCGTCGGTACCATTCCAGGCCAGGCTCCATTCGCCTGCCTGCCACGGCAGCAGAAAGGTTTCGCAGTGCACCTCATAGGAGCGAATTCCTACCGCGCCCAACGCCGTGCGCCAGCGTTGCAGGGACCGTTTGTCCGACACGGCGAGCGCATCTTCATCGCCCACAACGCCCACCCAGCTAACCTGATTATCGTCAGGTTCACCCGCCAACTTTTCCTCCACCGCGAACGCCAGCGCCTGCCCCGGCCGGCGACGTGCCCCTTCCGGCAATCTTGCACGCGTGATAAGAACTTGCGCGGCCGGAAGGACCAACTGAACGCGCTCCACCCGAGTGGGCAATTCCGCGAGGCGACCTTCCCCGATAACCGGTTCGCGTCCATGGTCGATCAGCACCCACTGGCAGTGCGTCGGCACCTCCTGCAAAGAGGCGTAAATGCGCAGCAAACTCATAACGATTTGCGCCAGACGATTGCGGGCCAGCCGACGTTGCCGCGCAAGAGCAGCGCCATCCCGCGCGCTTGCGCACCAGCAATGGAAACGCGCAACTTCACCATGAAGTAGCTGCTGCTGAATGTCATGTCTTCATTTGCCATTACGGCATCCCTCGGAAAATATCTGATCAATTCCGCGCGATCGCGGAAATAGGCGCGATCCCGCTGGACGACCAGGGCGCGTGCATTGTCCAGACCCATTCCGACGATAACCGATGCCAGTACCTCTGCGGGCGCGGTATTGACGTTCACTGCCGTGAAGGCAGGCAGGGCCGTTACGAATGGCCGCAGTCGGGCACGCACGTCCCTATCATAGCCTTGTACCAGCGCCAACTCCGCCAGATCGGTCAGAGGGGCATTGGCAGCAAGATAGGGTGAATCCGAGGCAAGATAGGTGTCATCTTCCGCGCCAAATCGGGGTTGCGGATCGTTATCGGCATCGAGCCAGTCGGCCAGTGTATCGGCAAGTGCAGCGGGCAATTGCAGCATGGACAGCAGCCGCTGAAAATGCGCGATCTGGGCCAGATTCACTTTCCCGCCACTTACCAGATTGTTGAGATTCAACAAACCTTGCTGGTCTTCGATATGGCCGGACAGCTCCCCGCTCTCGACCGACATGGGTGGCAGCCGCAGCGCCCACGGCTCACCCAGATGATCAAAATTGCCCAGCCGCCGATCATCACTCAGTACCGCACGCGACCAGTCTACGCCGGCCAACACCAGTGTTTGCGCCTGGGAATGTCCGGCGCTGAGTTCACTTTGGCGGACCCAGGTGCTTTGCGTGACCATCATTGCGGTCGCGGCCATGGCTGCCAAAGCAACCACGCTCATGGCCAGCACGATGGCTACTCCTTTTTGGGTCGCGATCATGATCTCAGTCCGAATACTCGCGAGATTTCCTCACCTGACATAAGCACGATGCGCAGTCGGACGGCCAGTGGGATCGACGTGTCGGCTGCCGCGGGTGGCCACTTGTCGCCCCATGCCTGGCTGGTACTGAAATATTGCAGGTCGAAATCCGCCACCGCCGGCAGCACCGGGTAGCGTTCCGGTAGTGCTCCGGGCGCAATGTCGAGGGCGGACCACACCCATAATTCGATCTCTTGCCGTTCGTTGAGGTGGTAGCCAATTCGCCGCGATCGCTCCAGATCCTCCGCTGAGGCGAAGCGACTGAATTCGAGCAATGGCCCGGCGCTTAAATTTGGATTACCTGACCAGGCAGGCAAGATTTCGGATGTGGTGCGTACCGGCCGCGGTGCCGCCAGCTTGATATCGCGCTCGAAGCGGGACACGAAGGCAGCTACGCGACGCCACTTTTCAGTCTCTTGGGAAACATGCTCCCGGGCATCGAGCACCGCGCCAAGTCCCCGGTAGGACATCAGAGCCATGACCGAAAGAATGAGCAACGCGATCAGAAGTTCGATCAGCGTGAACCCGGGCATCAAGCCAACGATTCGCGATTTCAATTGGCTGCTCCAGGCGGTCGAACCAGAAAACCCGTGAGCCTTGCAACTGCATGGGCTTCGTCGGGCAAGACATACACACGCGTGTCAACGCGCCGGAAGGCGGTGTTCGGTGTGGAGATTATTTCCTGGCGCCAGAGGAAGTCGATGCCGCCTTGACGTTGCTGGCCGGTTAAAATCCCGGTTGTTGGCCAATCGCCGCGAGCGCGCTGTTCGGCCAGAATATTTTCAGCGACCCAACTGCCCAGAAGCCTCGCTCGCAATTCGCCTACGCTGTTAGTGCCGCCGCCGGCAACGCGCAGTGCGGCAAGCAGCGCGATCGAGATGATGGCCAGGGCGACCAGCACCTCAACCAAAGTAAATCCATCCCGCTTACCCTCGCACCAGATCACGATCATCCTTTTTCGATTTCCGGCACCACGCGCAACTCGCCAATCGGGGAGCCGGTCACGGCGCAGCGCGCTGTCCCGAAAACCATCTCGACGTGGAATGCCGGTGTCACCCCGTAAGGGTCGAACTGCAACCGTATGCGTTCCGCCGCGCGCACGTTCTCGACCCGCATTCCCGCGATAACCATTCCCTCCGGGAGCGTGCGTGCCCGCAGAGTATCGTCGTCAAGGATTTCCGACCAGTCCGTTTCTTCGCTCAATTGCCAGAAGCGATAGCTTGATCCATCCGCCGTCCAAGCGATGGAGCGGCCGGTAAGACGTGATTTGGTCGCGGCAAGATCCATCAGTTGCGCCAGCCGTTCTGCTTCGACCCGAAGCAAAGCCCGATCATCCGGCCGCGTGATGGCGCTGACCAGGCCGGCAAACAAACCCATAATAATCAATACCACCAGCAATTCGATAAGGGTGAATCCGGAGATATTGCGCGGGGCACGCATGTCCATTTGTCGACGAAGCTGTTCGATCCACTTCCTGCCAGAGCGTGTTTGCGTCAATTTCTTCCGCATCAACCCGTCGGATTTGGGTTCAAAGCAACCACGAACCGATGTCCGCATCAGTGCCCTCACCGCCGAGAGCGCCATCCGCGCCAAAGCTGAAAACGTCGATCTCGCCGTTGATGCCTGGATTCAGGAACTGATAGGGATTGCCCCATGGGTCCTTGGGCAGGCGCTCGACATAGCCTCCGGTCTTCCAGTTGGGCGGAAGCGGGGCAGTGGTCGGCTGCGTAACCAGCGCCTGCAATCCCTGCTCAGTGACTGGGTAGCGCTGGTTGTCCAGCCGGTAAAGCTTGAGTGCTTGCATCAGGTTGGCGACGTCCTGCTTTGCCGCCAGAACCCGGGCCTCGTCTGGGCGGCTGATAATTTTTGGCACCACCAAGGCGGCCAGAATGCCTAGAATGACGACGACCACCATTACTTCGAGTAAGGTAAAGCCTTTGTGAAGTTTAGACAATTTCATTCGATCCTTTGCAATTCAGTCTGGTTATCGGGAACTCTTTCGCATGGTGAGGTCCCGTTGCTCAATAGCGCACCTTTGAAGAATCGCCTATGGTATAACTTTACTCCGGCGCAGGGGTGCTTGAGTCCCTCAGACTAGGCCCGCGCCGTGTCCTTGACGCGATTCGAGTCGCGCTGGTGCGCCAGCAACATTAATAATATATATGCGGCAGCTTTCATTGAACAGATCCTCGATCGCACAAACGGCTGTGGTCAGTCTGGCGACTCTTACAGCGGTCGTATTGATTGGTTTGCTGGCGGCTCACTGGACGTGGGTGTGGCTGGCACCGCAGCCGGAGCCGCGCGCACCGGGCGCGACCGACTCTGGTGCTTCCGTCGCGGCTGCGGGAGCGCTGTTCGGCAGCCGGCAAAGCGATTCGAACGCACTCGCGCCAACCGGAATAGCGATCCGGTTGCTGGGTATTGTGGCCGCCACCGGTGCACAGCATGGCTACGCGGTGGTACAACTTGAGGCCAAGGATATTGTCGCCGTGGCCGAAGGCGCGGACCTTGCTCCGGGCATTCGGCTCGCGGAAATCGGCATTGATCGAGTCATTTTGGAACGCGACGGACGACGTGAAACCCTGACATGGCCAGAAAGCAAATCAACCACCGCATCACCGATGTTGCGGCCAAACCGATGAACCTGATCTCCTTGAATTGCGTTTCGACTTTGAAGGTTTCTTCGGGATTCTCATTGCCGCATGGTTCCTGGATAAGAGCTGGGCTGCTGGCGATGGCGGCGGCAATGTCGATTGGTCAGGCGTTGCCGGCGAACGAATCCGAGGGGCGGCCAAAACCTGCTGCTGCCCGCTCAAATCCCGATATGGTGACGCTGAATTTCGTCAATGCCGAAATCGAAGGCGTAGTCAGGGTAGTCAGCGAAATCACCGGGAAAAATTTTGTGATTGATCCGCGAGTCAAGGGAACGGTTACCATTATCTCGGGCAAACCGGTGGCAAGGGTGTTTGTATATGAGGTCTTACTTTCGGCGCTGCGCCTACAGGGCTTCGCGGCTGTCGAAGACCGTGGCATTGTCAAGATCGTTCCCGAAGCCGATGCCAAACTGCACCCCACACCCACTCAAGTGCCCGGCGATAAATCTGGTCCGGACGTGGACCGGATTGAAACGCGGGTATTCATGCTGGATCATGAATCGGCCATGCAGATGATGACCATTTTGCGACCGCTCATTGCACCCAACAACACCATCAACGCCTACCAGAACAACAACGCGCTGGTCATTACCGACTACGCCAACAATCTGCGTCGTCTGGGGAAAATCATCGAGGCGCTGGATCAGCCGAACGACAATGAGTTGGTGCTGATTCCGATACAGTATGTTTCAGCGGTCGATGTCGCGGCGACCGTCAATCGGTTATTTACCGAGCCGGTGCAAGGCCAACCGGCTACGGAAACTGGCGGACGCATGTCGGTGGCTGCGGATGCCCGCTCCAACAGCCTGCTGGTGCGTACCGGCGATTCCTCGCGACTCGCGCGTCTCAAGAAACTGGTGGCCATGCTCGATACACCAGGCGCTGCCGGTGGCAACATGCATGTCGTATATCTCAAGAATGCCGAAGCCATAAAACTTGTGGATACGCTGCGTGCAATCTATCAGAGCGACATTTCGGCTGGTGCAGGTGTAAGCGCGGCGCGCGGCGCCGCGGCCACGATCACGCCAGGCATCATTCAGGCTGACCCGGCCACGAACTCAATAATCATCACGGCACCTGACGCCATCTACAATGCGCTGCGCGCAACACTGGACAAACTCGACGTGCGTCGCGCGCAGGTCTATGTCGAGGCATTGATCGTAGAGGTAAGTGCGGACAAGGCCGCCCAATTTGGCGTGCAGTGGCAGAGCTTATCCGGTTTGGGTCGTAACGATGTTCAAGGATTCGGTGGGACAAATTTTGGCGGCACCGGGCAGAACATCATCGGTATTGCCCAGAATCCGACCTCCGCGGGTCTCGGGCTGAACGTGGGAGTAGTGAATGGCCGCGTGGAAATTCCCGGGCTGGGACGGATTCTGAACATCGGGGTACTCGCCCGCGCCCTGGAAACGGACGCCAGCGCCAACATCCTGTCCACACCGACGCTGCTGACTCTGGACAACGAGGAAGCATCGATTGTCATCGGCCAGAACGTGCCTTTCATCACCGGACAATATGCAGTGACCGGCACCTCTACCACGCCGTCACCATTTCAGACCGTCGAGCGGCGCGACGTTGGTTTGACACTCAAGATCAAACCTCAAATATCGGAAGGTGGCACCGTACGCCTGCAGATTTATCAGGAGGTCTCCAGCGTTCAGGACAATACCAACCCGGCCGGCGTAATCACCAACAAGCGCTCGGTTTCCTCGATGGTGCTGGTAGATGATGGTCAGATTGTGGTGATCGGCGGTCTGATTCAGAATCAGGTAAACGACAGCGTGCAAAAAGTTCCACTGCTTGGCGACATACCATTGCTGGGACATCTGTTTCGTTACAAGACACGTTCCCATAACAAAACCAATCTGATGATTTTCCTGCGTCCGACGCTGGTGCGCGACAGCCAGCGCGCAGATGTCTTTACCGGCGAGCGCTACGATTACATTCTGGGAGAACAGCAGAAGGCCAGACCAGCCAGTCACGCGATTCTTCCCGATATCGAATCGCCGGTTTTGCCGCCGAGGCCGGTGACGTCAAATCGCCCGGCGACTCCGGATATCGAAGTAAGGCCTTATCGGGATTCGGGACGCAACTAATGAACCGGGGTGCCAACCGGATTCCCTATGCGTTTGCCAAAGCCAACGGGGTAGTCGTTACTTTCCTGGACGACGATATCGCGGAGGTTGCGGTGCGCGACGATGCCCTGGCCGGCGCACTGGCGGAACTGCGTCGCGCGCTGGGGGTGTCCCTGCGCGCCCGGCGCATCGGAAGCGACCAGTTCGACGAACTGATCACGGCCGCTTACAACGGTGCCGATGTCGGCGCAGCGGCATTGGCGGACGACCTCGCGCAGGATCTGGATTTGTCCCGATTGCTGCAGGAGATTCCGAGAATCGAAGACTTGCTGGAAAGCCAGGACGACGCTCCGGTTATCCGGCTGATCAATGCCTTGTTCACCCAGGCACTGCGAGATGGCGCCTCGGACATTCACATCGAACCCTTTGAAACGCGCTCGGTGGTGCGACTTCGGATTGATGGGACGTTGCGCGACCTGATTGAACCGGCACGAGCCCTGCACAATGCGATCATCTCGCGCGTCAAAATCATGTCACAGCTCGACATCGCGGAGAAACGATTGCCCCAGGATGGCCGCATTACTTTGCGCGTGGCAGGCAAACCGGTGGACGTGCGCGTATCGACCATACCCACCGGGCATGGCGAACGCGTGGTACTGCGCCTGCTCGACAAACAAGCCGGACGACTGGATCTCACCCGGCTCGGGATGGACGATCCCACGCTTGCGCAAATGGACCGGCTGATCGTCGAGCCCCACGGTATCGTTCTTGTGACCGGCCCGACTGGATCGGGAAAAACCACCACGCTTTATGCCGCGCTCTCGCGTCTTGACGCGACCGCACTCAACATCATGACGGTCGAAGACCCGATCGAATACGACCTCGACGGCATCAGCCAAACCCAAGTCAATGCGCGCATCGAGATGAGTTTTGCCCGGGCTTTAAGAACCATTTTGAGGCAGGATCCGGACGTGGTCATGATCGGCGAGATTCGCGATCTGGAAACTGCTCAAATTGCGGTCCAGGCCAGTCTCACCGGACATCTCGTCTTCGCCACACTGCATACCAATGACGCGGTGAGCGCGGTAACGCGACTGGTTGACATGGGCGTGGAGCCATTTCTGCTCGCTTCCAGCGTAATTGGCGTGGTTGCGCAGCGCCTGGTGCGCCGGCTGTGCGTGGAGTGCCGCAAGCCTTTCGCCGCCGATGAATCGCAATTGCGCGCATTGGGGCTCGCATTTTCCGGTGGAACCCTTTATTCAGCCCAAGGCTGTCCCGCATGCAATCGCTCCGGCTACCGTGGCCGCACGGGTATCTATGAAATGCTCACGGTCGATGACGAATTGCGCCGACTGATTCACGACCGTGCCTCCGAACAAGCGTTGCGTGCGCATGTCACCTCTCGAGGCATGCGTTCGCTGCGCGATGACGGTATGCGCTGGGCGGGGCAGGGCTTGATCAGCATCGAGGAAGCGGTGCGGGTAACCCGCGAGTAGGCCCTGCGGGCCATAAGACGCATCAACGATGGAAGCCTTTCAGTATCAGGCACTGGACGCCGCAGGTCGCACGGTATCGGGCGTGGTACAGGCCGACACCGCACGTCAGGCCCGCATGCAGTTGCGCGCCCAGGGCTTACTGCCGTCCGTGGTCAATCAGGTACACGCCCGCGAGCGGGCGCGTCGGGGATGGGCACGTGGCGTATCTGCGACTGAGCTTAGCCTGCTAACGCGGCAACTCGCTACCTTGCTCGATTCCGGGCTGACTATTGAGCAATCCCTCAACGCGCTGATCGAAGAAGCCAGCGCGCCCCTGACCCGGGAAGTGCTGACCGGAGTGAAAACTGAAGTTACGACTGGTCTGTCTCTGGCCGGAGCCATGGGAGCGTACGAGAAGAGCTTTCCGGATTTCTATCGCGCACTGGTTAATGGTGGCGAACAGTCGGGTGCCTTGCCACTCGTACTGCAGCATCTGGCCGATTATCTCGAAGCGCGTGAGGCGCTGAAACAGAAGACCAGTCTGGCACTTCTATACCCCATTCTGGTCACGATCGTGGCGCTCGCGATCGTGACCGGGTTGCTCGTCTACGTGGTGCCGCAGGTGGTACAGGTGTTTCAGCAGTCGCGCCAGAGTCTGCCGTTGATGACGCGCGCGTTGATCGCTTTAAGTGATTTCCTGCGCAGCGCCTGGCCATTCCTCCTGGCTGCCATTTGCGGAGGTTTTGCGGCGGCGCGTTTTGCATTGCGTCGTGAAGGACCCAAACGGAGTTGGCACCGCTTCCTGCTGCGGATGCCCTGGCTGGGTGCGCTGATTCGCAGTGCCAATACCTCGCGCTTTGCCGGAACTTTGGCCATTTTGGTCGGTGGTGGCGTACCGTTGCTTTCGGCACTCAAATCGGCATCCCATGTCATGACCAACCTGGTCATGCAGGAGTCGGTCGAGCGCGCCATTGAGCGCGTTCGCGAAGGCGCCAATCTGGCCCGCGCCTTGGGTGAAACCCGCACGTTTGCGCCCCTGCTCATCCACCTCGTCGCCAGCGGTGAAGTGAGCGGCAAGCTCGAGCGCATGCTCAATCGGGCCGCACACCTCGAAACGCAGACACTGGAGCGGCGCTTGGCGGTTTTTTTGACTTTGCTCGAACCCGTAATGATATTAATCATGGGGGGCATCGTGCTGATGATCGTGCTTGCGATTTTGCTGCCGATTATCGAAATCAACCAGTTGGTTCGCTGAAGCGTGCCGATTGCACCAACGGAATCCTGGGGAGATAGAGGAGGCGCCCTTCCAAGGCACTAAAGTCAAGCGTCATTCAGAATCCGATTCTTGACTGACGTAGAATCCGCTTTCCTGCCCGGATGGTGAAATTGGTAGACACAAGGGACTTAAAATCCCTCGGGCTGTTAAAAGCCCATGCCGGTTCGACCCCGGCTCCGGGCACCACCTCGCGTATTGCCAATTTTTTATGGAACGGATCTCATCGCGCCAAAATACGCATTTCAGGCTGGCGCGCAAATTGGCTGTGTCGCCCCGGGAACGATCCAGGACAGGTCAGATTCTGATCGAGGGTACTCGCCTCATCCAGGCGTACTCGGATTGTTTCGGGTTGCTGGACGCAACCCTGTTGGTCAGCGAAGCCGGAGCACAACGTCCAGACATTAAAAGAGTCTTTGAGACCGCCTCACCCCGGAACGCTTACCTGCTGACTGACGCGCTTTTCAAAGAAATTGCGCAAGTCGAAACACCTGAGGGCGTTGCCGCCATTTCCGGCATTCCAGATGTTGCATCCGCGGCACTGGATGACTTCCGAATACTGCTCGATGGCGTTCAGGATCCCGGCAATCTGGGCGGTCTGCTCAGAACCGCAGCCGCGGCGGGCGCGACCTCGGCGCATCTGGCCAAGGGATGCACGGATGCATGGTCCCCGAAGGCACTCAGAGGAGGAATGGGTGCCCAATTCCTGCTGCCCATCCGCGAGAGAGTCGATCTTGAATCAGCACTGATTGGTTTTGACGGGAGCATCATCGCGACCAGTGCGCGCGCGCAAAGAGCTATTTTCGATGCGGACCTCACCGGTCCCGTTGCCATGATTTTCGGAAACGAGGGCAGAGGTTTGCCGGAAGCAGTCTTGTCGATGGCAAACCAATTGGTCTATGTTCCGATGGTCGGCAAGGTGGAATCCCTGAATGTGGCTGCTGCGGCTGCCATTTGCTGTTTCGAGCGACTTCGCCAGGTAATGCGAGCGGCGGCGCCTGCTCGAAGTTGACCAGCGGGTGGTTGTCCGGCAGCGTCGCGTGGATATCAGGTAAGCGGGGAAGACCAATAAATCGGCTTTCCAGCCAGGATCACAGGAACTACAAGATTTCGAAGCCTTATATTATTAACATTACATAATATACATTATGCGCTAATGCCGCCTAGGTCAATTGAATCAGGATTTGCGTGTTGGTGCCCAAGTACTTATTACTGTTACCTACTTTGAATAGCTTGAAGAAATTCTCAGATGTTGTTTCTGCCACAGATTCAATTGAAATACCCTTAATTCGAGCAATTTCTTCGGCGACATACCGCACATAAGCCGGCTGATTGACCTTGCCGCGATAAGGTACCGGCGCAAGATAGGGCGAGTCGGTTTCGATCAGCATGTTCTCCAACGGCACCGCTCGAGCCACTTCTTTCAGGGCCATCGCATTCCTGAATGTCACGATCCCGGAAAACGAGATCATAAAGTTCATATCAATGGCCTGCCGGGCGACCTCGAACGTTTCCGTAAAGCAATGCATTACACCGCCAATGCCAGATGCATCTTCGCCTTGCATGATGCTCAGAGTGTCTTCAGCGGCCTCCCGGCTATGAACGATCAAGGGCTTTTTGGCTATTCGCGCAGCACAAATATGGTTACGAAATCGCTGCCGTTGCCATTGCGTGTCGCCCTGCACTCGATAGTAGTCCAGACCTGTTTCACCGATAGCGACCACTTTCGGATGATTTGCAAGGTTCACCAGGCGTTCAATGCTTGGTTCTTCGCCTGAACGGTCATCAGGATGAACACCAACGGATGCGAAAACGTTGGGGAACCGTTCTGCAATTGCCAAAACCGCGGGGAAAGTCTCGATATTCACTGAAACGCAGAGCGCATGAGTCACATGGTTCATGCCCATTGCGTCCACGACGCCATCAAGATCGGCCGCGAGTTCGGGAAAATTGATATGGCAATGTGAATCTATAAACAATTTAATCGCATCCGTCCGCAAGTCAAATTGGAGCTAACGGCCAAGATAGCCGGAGAACAGGCTTTCCATTGCCAGACGCTTATTGAGAGGATGTTGGGATGTCCGTCCATATTGTATGACCTGGTTGTACCAGACCATAAGATCTCGCGCGCACCGTGCACTGGCAATTTTCTCCAGGGACGCAGCGTAATCCGGGTGATAGCGAAGTTTGAACCCTATTTTCAGCCTGACAAGGTCATAGGCCCATTGTGCGAGTAACCTCGATACCACCGGACCATCGATATCCTCCGCACACTCGGCTGCGCGCAGAGGATCGAATTCAGCATCGGCAAGTATGTCCAGCAGCGATTCACGTTGATTCCAGAAAGGCAACTCGGTGGCTAGCTGGCTCGCCGCCAATGGTGCATAGCCGCCTTGCGCCAACGCCAACTCGGCCCGATCTATTCCCTGCCCTCTTAGCCAGTTGATCGCGATTTGTGGTTGTGGGACGGCGAAATCAAGACGGACGCAGCGGCTGCGAATGGTGGGCAGAAGCCGCTCGGACTGGTGGCTCACCAGCAAGAAGTAGGTTGCTCCAGGCGGCTCCTCAAGCACTTTAAGGAGCGCGTTGGCGGCACTTGGATGCATCGCCTCGGACGGAATGATGCAAATCACTTTTGCGCCACCGCGATGCGACGTTAGGGTCAGGAAATCGGATAGTGCGCGGACCTGATGCACCGATATCTGGCGGCTCGCCTTCTTGGCCGGGGCGGGTTCTTCCTCAGCCGCGCCCGGGATGATGACGGCCTCACCTTCCTGTCCGACCTCCAGGATGCGCAGATCAGGATGATTGCCGACCTGGTACAGGCGACATGACGGACAGATTTCGCAAGGTCCCAGTTCCTTTCGATCAGTTTCGCAAAGAAGCGCCTGCGCAAGGAATAAAGCGGTCGTTCGCTTACCCAAACCTTCCGGACCGCTCAACAGCAAAGCCTGTGGAAGGGACCGTGCGGCTCGGGGCAGCTTGTCAAGTACCAATCCTACCCAGGGATAAGTCAGGCTCTCCACTTCGACACAATCGCAGTTAGCTTTTCCCCCAGTTCTTTCTGGATATCAACAATCGCGCGCCCACCGTCAATACTCAAAAACCTGTCGGGCGATGCCTGCATTCGCTCAATGTAAGCAGCACGCACGCGAACAAAGAACTCGGCGCTTTCACGTTCGAACCGATCCGGTGACTTGGTGCGCGCGACCCGCTCACGTGCCACATCCGCGCTGATGTCGATCAATATCGTCAAATTCGGATGCAGGTCCGGATGGACCCATGATTCCAATACCGCAAGCTTTTTCCGATCCACGCCGCGTCCACCACCTTGATAGGCGAAAGTTGCGTCCGAGAAACGATCACAAAGGACGCATTCTCCACGAGAAAGGGCCGGCCTGATCACCTCTTCCAGATGCTGGCGCCGCGCCGCAAACATGAGCAGGGCTTCCGTTTCGCCATGAACGACCCCCTCTTTTGCCAGAAGAATCTCGCGTAATTTTTCACCCAGTGCCGTACCTCCGGGCTCGCGCGTCAATGTCGATACAATGCCACGTTCTTGCAGGAATTGTGCCGCCCAAGCCACCTGGGTGCTCTTGCCAGCACCGTCAATACCTTCAAACGTAATAAATAAGCCGTTCTTCAACGCTTAAGTTGAAACTTGCTGACTGCTCGATTGTGCTCCATCAGGTTGACTGAGAACTGATGGCTGCCGTCGCCGCGAGCAACAAAATACAAAACCTGGTCTTGAGCTGGGTTCAGGGTCGCCCTGATCGACTCTTCTCCCGGCATTGCGATTGGCGTCGGCGGCAGACCGTGTCGGGTGTAAGTGTTGTAGGGGGTGTCTGCCAACAAATCTCGACGGCGCAGATTGCCGTCGAAACTAGATCCCAGTCCATAGATTACCGTAGGATCGGTCTGCAGGCGCATGCCGCGCTTCAACCGGTTAACGAACACCGCCGCGATCATCGCGCGCTCGTCGCTGCGGCCGGTTTCTTTTTCCACAATGGACGCAAGTATTAAGGCCTCATAAGAGGTTTTGACGGGCAATCCCGGGACCCGTTTGTCCCATAACGGTTGCAATTTGGCCTGCATTCTCGCAGCAGCCTGTTTCAACAACGCAAGATCGCTGTAGCCAGTGGAAAAGTAGTAAGTATCCGGGAAAAATAGCCCTTCCAGAGAATCCTGCTCGATACCGAGATGCTCTAGAACCTGGGCGTTCGACAAAGCGCGGCTGTCGTGTTTAAGTGATGGGTGCGCATTCAATTCATTTCTTAATTGCGCAAATGTCCAGCCTTCGATAAACCTTAATTCGACTGGTGCAAATTCGCCGCGGACGATTTTGTCCAGCAGCCGGTACGGCGTAGTGCGCGACCCGGCTGAATAGCGGCCGGCCTTGACATCATCTGCCGCACCCATGATTCGCGCCAGAATGAGAAAGCTGCGTCGGTCAGAAATCAAGCCGCTTCTTGCAAACTGAGTGGCAACACCGTGCAAGCTGCGGCCAGGATCAATCTCAAAAGTGCGCGCTTCCTTGGGAATTTTGATCGGCGTAAGTGCAAAGTACGTCAGCCATGCCGCTGCTCCTACCGCGATCAGGATCGAAAGCAGCAGGCCGGCACGCAATAGCCTTTCGAACGGAGAACGGCGTTCTGGCCGAAATAGATTTTTGTGTTTTGCCATGAGACTGCGGGCCTTGACTTCGGGATGATTGTGACCGCTTTTCCTTGCGCAAATGTCGATCGCGCGTCGATACCGAGCCCGAAAGCTAAACAGTCAGACTGTCAAATCGTGCGAAAAACCAGTGTCCCGTTGGTGCCGCCAAAACCGAACGAATTTGACAGGGCTACCTTGATTTTCATTTGCCTGGCCGTATTGGGCACATAGTCCAGATCGCACTGAGGATCCTGACGGAACAAATTGATGGTTGGCGGAGCAACTTGTTCCCTCATGCCCATGATCGTAAATACCGCTTCAATTCCGCCTGCCGCACCAAGCAGGTGACCAGTATTGGATTTGGTGGAACTCAACGCAAGTTTCTTCGCGTGATCGCCGAAACAGTGCTTAACAGCCACCGTTTCCGCCAGATCTCCAAGAGGCGTGGAAGTACCGTGGGCATTGATGTAGTCAACCTCGTCGGGATTGATACCAGCGTTTTGCAAGGCGTTCGCCATGCCGCGTGATGCACCGCGTCCATCCTCGCACGGCGCGGTAATGTGATGCGCGTCGGCGCTCACGCCATACCCGGCCAGTTCGCAGTAAATGTCGGCACCACGGTTTTTCGCATGTTCCATTTCTTCCAGAACGAGTACGCCGGCTCCTTCGCCCAAAACGAAGCCGTCGCGGTCGATATCCCACGGCCGGCTGGCCGTTGCGGGATCGTCGTTGCGGACACTGAGCGCGCGGGCGGCTGCAAAACCACCCACGCCAAGCGAGCAGATTGCCCCTTCCGAACCGCCGGCTACCATGATGTCAGCGTCTCCGTACTCGATCAATCGAGCCGAATCCCCGATGCAATGGTTTGCTGTCGTGCAGGCAGTGACCATTGACAGGCAGGGCCCCTTGAAACCAAACATGATCGACAGATTTCCCGAAATCATGTTGATGATTGCGCCGGGAATAAAAAAAGGCGAAATCTTGCGCGGGCCGCCGGCGATCAGCGCCCGATGGGTTTCCTCGATGGATGGCAAACCACCGATTCCGGATCCGACGTTGACCCCTACCCGCTCGGCGTATTCTGGATTTGCTTCGAGCCCGGCATCCTTGATCGCTTCGGTAGCCGCGGCAATGCCGTAGTGGATGAAGACGTCTACCCGACGCGACTCCTTCGGAGACATCACCGTGTTGACGTCGAAGTTTTTTACTTCTCCGGCAATCTGGGATGCGAAGGGTGACGCGTCGAACCGGGTTATTCGCGTGATTCCGGACTGACCAGCCCGGATACTGGCCCAGGCTTCTTTGACGCTATTGCCGACGGGGCATACGATACCCAAGCCGGTTACTACGACTCGGCGTCTAGACAACGGATTTCCAGTAGCAATATAAGGGGACTGACGACTGTCAGTTCTGGTGCGATTTGATGTAATCAATCGCTTGTTGAACGGAGGTGATTTTTTCGGCTTCTTCATCCGGAATCTCACACTCGAACTCTTCTTCAAGCGCCATCACCAGTTCCACCGTGTCGAGCGAATCGGCTCCAAGGTCGTCAACAAACATTGATTCGATTTTGACGTCTGCCTCGTTTACCCCGAGTTGCTCGGCAACAATTTTCTTGACACGTAGTTCTATGGATTCCATTGATGTACCTTCCCCTTAGTCCTTTGAAAATTCTATTGCGCACTTGCCTGTATGCGCATCGTGACTGACATGCTCGGAACAATCTGCACGCCGCATTCTACCAAATTTGCATGCCATCCAACATCAGTCCATATACATGCCGCCGTTGACGTGCAATGTATTTCCTGTGATGTATGACCCACCTTCCGAAGCCAGAAAAACCACAGCCGCCGCAATTTCTTCGGTCCGTCCAAACCGACCAAGTGGTACATGCGCCAGTAGCGCATTCTTCTGTTCGTCTGGCAATCCTCGCGTCATGTCTGTGTCTATGAATCCAGGCGCGATACAGTTTACCGTGATGTTGCGGCTGCCGACTTCTTTTGCCAGGGATTTGCTGAATCCTACAACACCCGCTTTTGCAGCGCTGTAGTTGACCTGACCGGCATTGCCCATGGACCCGACAACCGATGTGATGTTGATAATGCGTCCGAAGCGTGCCTTCATCATCGGGCGCAGGACCAGTTTGCTCAAGCGGAATACCGCCTTGAGATTGGTGTCCATAATTTCGTCCCACTCCGCGTCCTTCATGCGCATCAGCAGGTTATCCCGTGTGATACCCGCGTTGTTCACCAGAATTGAAACGGCCCCAAGTTCGGACTCAATACAGCCAAGGACTGTTTCCGACTCTGCGGCATCGGTAACGTTGAGTTTATATCCCTTCCCTTTGCTGCCCTCATTGAGAACGTATTCCGATATGCCGGCCGCGCCGATTTCGCTCGTAGCAGTGCCGGCCACTGTTGCTCCGGCTTTTCCCAATGCAATAGCAATCGCGCGCCCGATTCCCCTGCTGGCACCGGAAACCAGCGCAACCTTTCCGGTCAGTGTCGCCTCTCCCATCACTTCAATATCCTCAATGCTTCCCGAAACGCCGGTTCGTCACCAAAAGTATGGGTGGGTGTTTCAGGCACGATGCGCTTGTTCAAGCCTGCGAGTACTTTCCCGGGCCCGCATTCGACAATGTGGGTTACCCCACTTGCTACCATTGCGCGGACGGTATCGACCCAGCGCACCGGCTGGCAAAACTGGCGTACCAGGGCATCGCGAACGGCGTCTGCCGTGGTTGCCGCCTTTACATCCGCGTTGTGCAATACCGGAATGGCGGAAACCTCGATCCTTGCGTCCCTGAGTCGTTCCCTCATTCGCTCGGCAGCAGGGCGCATCAGACTGCAATGCGATGGCGCGCTCATCGGCAGCATAATCGCGCGCTTTGCACCTTTTCCCTTCGCGATTTCCATTGCACGTTCCACCGCACCCTTGTTTCCGGCGATGACCACTTGAGCAGGAGAATTGAAATTAGCCGCTTCAACGATTTCATCCTTGCTGGCCGCTTCCTTGCACGCCGCCATAACATCGGCATCTTCCAAACCCAGTATTGCCGCGATGGCGCCGACGCCTTCCGGCACTGCCTCCTGCATGGCTTGCGCACGAAAGCGTACAAGCTTTACAGCTTCGGCAAAATCGATAGCCCCGCCCGCAACCAGAGCACTGTACTCGCCAAGGCTGTGTCCGGCAGCCATGACCGGTCGCGTCCCGTGCTCGGCAATCCAGGCCCGATAAAGCGCGACCCCTGCCGTCAACATGACCGGTTGGGTGTTAATCGTAAGATTCAATTCGCCTGCCGGGCCCTGCTCTACCAGATCCCACAAGTCTGTTCCGATTGCATCAGACGCTTCCGAAAAAGTTTCGCGCACCCTGGACAGTCCGGCAAAGGTCTTCATCATTCCCACTGATTGCGAACTTTGTCCCGGGAAAACGAAAGCAGGTTTCATATCTGCGGCATCTCCACTCTATTAGCTTACCAGCGCAACAGGACTGCGCCCCAGGTAAAGCCTCCTCCTACGCCTTCTAGCAGCAGGGTCTGTCCGGGTTGGATGCGACCGTCTTTTGCCGCCTCATCCAATGCGAGTGGAATAGATGCCGCGGAAGTATTGCCATGATGGTCAACCGTGGCAACCAGCTTTTCGAGGGGCAGACCCAGTCTTTTCGCGGTCGCCTCCATGATCCTGATGTTGGCTTGATGCGGAATAAACCAGTCGAGATCCGCTACGGTTAATCTGGCGACTTGAAGTACCTCGTTTGCCCCCTCTTCAAATACGCGCACCGCAAACTTGAATACCGCGCCACCGTCCATGCGCACGAATGGCGAGCCTACAACCTTTCCGGCGTTTACACTGCCCGGCACGCACAACATATCCTTGTAGTTTCCGTCGGCATGAAGTTTAGAGGCTAGGATTCCGGGCTCATCGCTGGCCGACAACACAACCGCGCCTGCCCCGTCACCGAACAATACACAAGTAACGCGGTCGTTCCAGTCGAGGATGCGGGAATAGACTTCTGTCCCCACGATCAATGCATGCTTGGTCTGGCCAGACCGGATAAACAGATCCGCTATCGTCAGCGCATAGACAAAACCGCTGCAAACAGCCTGCACGTCGAAGGCCGGGCAACCGGCCACGCCCAGCTTTGACTGCAGTATGCATGCCGTGCTCGGAAAAATGACGTCCGGTGTGGTTGTAGCAACAATGATGAGGTCTACGTCCGCAGCCTCCAGCCCGGCAGCCTGCAAAGCCCTTTGCGATGCCGGTAATGCCAAATCGCTGGCCAGTTGCCCTTCCGCGGCAATATGCCGGCTGCGAATGCCGGTGCGTGATCGTATCCATTCATCGGAGGTATCCACCGTGCGCGCAAGCTCATCGTTGGTGAGCACTTTGTCCGGCAGGTAACTTCCGGTACCGATAATGCGCGAGAACATTACGCTGCTTTCTGATGTATGGCAGACATGCGATCGCCGATACCACGCAATACATCGTGCCTGGCTTCCTCATACGCACGATGGATCGCAAATCGAAAACCGAAGCTGTCAGCGGAACCGTGACTTTTTACCACAATGCCTTTAAGGCCCAACAAGCTGGCACCATTGTATTGCCGGTGATCGACGCGCCGGCGAAAGGCGTTTATGACCGGAAGAGCCATCGCGCCCGACAAGCGCGTGAACAAATTGCGCCCGAATTCTTCCCTCAGGTAGGCGGCAAGCATCTGCGCCAGCCCTTCCGAGGTTTTTAGCGCTACGTTGCCGACGAATCCGTCGCACACAATCACGTCCGTGGTGCCCTTGTAGATATCCGTGCCTTCGATATTTCCGAAGAAATTTAATCCGCTGTCGCGTAGCAGCTCGGAAGCCCGCTTGACCACTTCATTGCCCTTGATGTCCTCTTCCCCGATATTGAGCAATCCTATGGAGGGCCTGTCAATCTGATCAACCGCACTGGTGAGGGAAGCCCCCATCACTGCAAACTGAAGCAGATGCTCGGCCGTGCAATCGACATTCGCGCCCAGATCAAGCATGCACGTGTGGCCGCGCAGTGTCGGCAGAAAAGAAGCTATCGCCGGGCGTTCAATGCCGGGCAGCATCTTCAGTACAAAGCGCGAAATAGCCATCAAGGCCCCTGTATTGCCCGCGCTGACGCAGGCCTGCGCCTCCTGGTTCTTGATTGTATCTACGGCGATGCGCATGGATGATTCGCGTTTACCGCGCAACGCCGAAGCCGGCGCTTCATCCATGGAAACGGTCTCTGTCGCGGGCCGAATCTGCACCCGTTCGCCAATCGACGTGTTTCGGCGTCTGAGTTCGGATTCAATGATTTCCGGCAACCCGACCAGAAGGATGCGCACGTCCGTGAATTCATCGGCGAACGAAACTGCGGCCGGAACGGTCACGGGTACGCCATGATCACCGCCCATACAATCTATGGCAATGGTAATCAAGATAACTTAGGCCGTCTGTGCACAATCAACCCCGTTTCCCATGCAACACAGGCATGCTGCACCCGAGCACATGCTGCGCACAAGCAAATGCCCGTAAGGGTGGGTGTTGACAAACATCGGGGTCACGCTCGTGATCTGAGCGTAGATGCAGCCTAAAGCGGGAATGCTAGTCGCCTTTAGTCTTGATGACCTTCTTGCCGCGATAGAATCCGTTAGGGCTGATGTGATGACGCAGGTGGGTTTCACCGGTAGTCGGTTCCACCGCCAACGGCTGGCCCTTCAGAAAATCATGCGAACGGTGCATGCCGCGCTTGGACGGTGATTTCTTGTTTTGCTGGACTGCCATGATCGACTCCTCAATAAATTTGTCTAATGCCGCCTAAGGACCGCCAAAGAGCTAAAGGGCAACTTGATTTCGTCCTCTGCGCCAACCATCACAGGCGGAGAACACTTCCCGGGCTCGTGTCCGGCAATCATCGGCAGACAAAGGATTACTTCGTCTTCGATCAGCGTACTGACATCAAGCGCAGGATCTGCGTGAATTCGTTCTATTTCATCCGGCTCCTCGGCGGGATCACCCAGTTCCTCCCCTTGCGGAACCAATTCGAAACTGCGAACTGACTGCAACTGCACTAGTACCGGGCCCAGGCACCGTTGACAGGTCATCATGAGCCCGGCCGAGATCGTCAGCCGTAATGAGGCGATGCCATCTTTGCTGACTGCTCCTGCCAAGGTATAAGACATGTGTCCGGATTGGTCGTAAAGCACGTCGCGCAGGCGCGGCATGTCTGCAACCGGCACGGTTGCGCGCAATTCATTCGCATTGCGTGCAAACACCACGCTATCGATTGCGACCCGGTCCGCCATAGGCCGCGCATAATAGTGGTTTTGATTTACCCTGTCAAAACACAATGTCTTCAACATACAGCGATATAGCGCTCGTTCTCGCATCAACGTCGCCGTATCGCCGCGAACTTCTCATGAGATTGAAAGTGCCATTTGAAGTGGCGGCCCCGGACACGGATGAAGGCCCGCTTCCTGATGAAACCCCGTTCGCCACTGCCACTCGGTTGGCCGTGGCAAAAGCGCGGGCGGTTCGTAGTCACTTTCCACGCGCCCTCATTATTGGATCTGACCAAGTCGCTGTTTGCGAAGGGATCAGACTGGACAAACCAGGCGACCATGATGGCTCAGTTCGCCAATTGCGGCACGCCAGCGGGAAAATCGTGAGCTTTGCGACCGCTGTCGCGTTAATGAATGCAAACAGTGGACAAATCCAGACTCGTCTCGTGCCGACCGAAGTCCGATTCCGAAGCATCACCGACCAGGAAATAGAGCGCTACCTGAAGGCGGAACCCGCTTACGATTGCGCAGGAAGCGCCAAAGCGGAAGGCTTGGGAATATCTCTGATCGCCAGCATCCAGTCATCCGATCCGACGGCGTTAATTGGTCTGCCCCTGATCGCGCTGTCGGAGATGCTTCGACATGAAAATGTTGTCGTTCCATAAGCAATGAGTGCGACCCGGCAGCATGCAAATTAGAAAATTATTCCTGATACCGGTTGACCTGACTTCGGAGCATGCCCTGGATTGGATTGGAGCGGGTCTGCGAAACGCAGTGTCGCCCTTGCGGCGGTTCGTCGTTGAGCATCCTAAATCGGCGCGCCGATTTCTCAAGTCGCTGGACCTGCCGCTTCAGGAACTGGAAATCGAGGTTTTGGACGAACATTCCAAGGGCGAGGATCTCGAACGCATCGCCCGCTGGATGGACTCAGGTGGCGACATCGGCTTGATGTCAGAAGCGGGTTGTCCGGCGATCGCGGACCCTGGAGCCAAGCTGGTCAAACATGCACATCGAATCGGCATGCAGGTGATCCCGCTGGTGGGGCCTTCGTCCATCGTGCTTGCAATCATGGCTTCGGGCTTGAATGGCCAGCGCTTCGCATTCAATGGTTATCTACCCCAAGCATACCCTGCGCGCGATATCCGTATTCGCGAACTGGAGAACAGATCACACGAGTTCGATCAAACCGAAGTTTTTATCGAAGCACCCTATCGCAACGATGCGCTGTACAAAGCCATTATCTCGACCTGCAATCCGGCAACTTTGCTCTGCCTGGCCAGCGACCTGACCAGCGTAACTGAAGAAGTAAGGATGCGAAGCGTCGGGGAATGGAAAAAAACGGCCCCACCGCAACTGCATAAACGGCCGACCGTATTTCTGCTGCTCGCGGCAAACCCTCGTTCAACGAACCGACATGCCGGAGCCGGCAACACGCACTAGCGCTTCGCCCAGCGCCGCGCCGAAACGTTTGGCGAAACGTTCGACAAGATTCTCCCGGGGTGTGAAATCAACGATGTTTTCCGCCTTGATGATTTCCCGGGCCACGAAGTCGACACTACCCAGCGCATCGGCCAGACCAAGCTCTATACTTCTTTGCCCGGACCAAACCAGACCTGAATAGGTGTCCGCGTCCTCTTTCAGCCGATTGCCTCGTCCCTGGCGCACAACTCCAATAAATTGCTGATGAATCTCGCGCAGCAACTTCTGGGCGAACTCCCGCTGCCCGGCATTTACCGGGGAAAACGGATCGAGGAAGCCTTTGTTGTCACCTGCCGCCAATAAGCGACGCTCCACGCCCAGCTTCTCCATGGTTCCGGTAAATCCGAATCCGTCCATGAGTACACCAATGGAACCGACAATGCTGGCGCGATCCACGTAGATTTGGTCCGCGGCGACGGCTACGTAATATCCTCCGGAGGCGCAGATGTCTTCGACTACCGCATATATGGGAATCTTCGGATACTTTTGCTTCAAGCGGTAGATCTCACTGTTGATGGTCCCCGCCTGCACCGGACTTCCACCCGGGCTGTTGATGCGCAAAATAACGCCTTTCGTCCCTTTGCTGTCAAAGGCGTCCTTCAGCCCCTGATTGATGCTGACGGCGTTGGCGTATGAATCCGCGGCAATGACCCCGTCCAATTCCACCAGCGCCGTGTGATCACCGGGCAACGGCTCTTTCCCGCCCAGCCAGCCAAACGCAATGAATAGCAACGCAAAGAGGTAAAGAAATGTCAGCGACTTGAACAAGATGCCCCAGTTGCGCGTTTTTCGCTGTTCGTCTAGCGCCGACCGGGCCAGCTTCTCGATGACCAAGCGCTCCCAGTTTTCCCTTTCACCGCCAGATTGCATTTCAGACATAAGCTGTTTCCTTGTTGGGGAGCAGGTAAATGTTGCCATCGCACTCGTCTACCGGAATCTTACTCAGGCTCAAGCCCTTGCACGGTCCTTTAACGCAGTAACCGGTTTCCGGGACGTAAGCCGCGCCATGGGTGGTACACAGCAAGTATAGGCCGGCAAGGTCGAAAAATTCACCGGCCTGAGCGTCCAGTTCAACGCCCACGTGTGCGCAACGATTCAAATAGCCCCGCACCTTGCCTGCATGGCGTACCACAAAGGCAGGCAGAGGTCCTCTCGTGCCTTCGACCAGAAAGCGCACGCCCTGGCCGCGTTCCGTGACGCTGGTGGAAGGGCAAATCAGCCGTTTTTCTTTAACCATTGCAACAGCTCTTCAAAACTGGCTACACATCCCAGTGGTTTCATGCCTTCCAGGTCGTCAAGCTCATGCGCGCCATAGCTGACAGCCACAGCGGCGATCCCGGCGTTTTGCGCCATCTGCAAATCGTGGGTCGTGTCTCCGATCATCAGCGTGCGCGCCGGCTCCGCCCCGAGCCGTTCCATGACCGTATGTAACATGTCCGGATGTGGTTTCGGAAATCCTTCGTCGGCACAGCGCGATGCATGAAAAAATGGCGCCAAACCCGTTGTCAGCAATGCACGGTCGAGGCCGCGCCTGCTCTTCCCGGTCGCCACGGCCATCAGGTAGCCATCGACATGCAGCGCCTGGATTCCGACCGCTACCGCTGGAAACAAAGAGACCCCGGAGTCGCCGGCCAGAAAGTGAATGCGGTACCGGTCGGCCACCTCGCTGTAACGATCGCGCGCCAGGCCGGGGGTCAGATAGGTCATGGCATCTTCCAATCCCAGTCCGATCACGTGACGCGCGGCCGCCAGGGACGGCACTGGCAGGCCCAAGTCACGAAATGCCTGCTGCAGTGAGGTCGATATATGGGCGGCGGAATCGATCAACGTGCCATCCCAGTCGAATACGAGCAAATCGAATTGTTTTACCATCGATTAGTCTTTCGCGCCGGCTCCCGGTAGAAGAGAATCAAGAAACTGCTTCAGCTCAGTAGCCAGCGGCGTTTCAATGTGCAGGGTTTGTCCCGTTCGTGGATGGGTAAATTCCAGGCTTGCAGCATGCAGAAACATGCGCCTGAGGCCCGCCTTAGCGAGCCGTTTATTGTTGTCAAAATTGCCATACTTGTCGTCTCCAGCGATCGGATAGCCTATTTCGGCCAGATGAACGCGTATCTGATGGGTACGCCCGGTCTTGAGTTCCGCATCAAGCAGCGTGTACCCGGGCAAATTGCGCACCAGGCGGAACACCGTATGCGCTTCCTGGCCGGCTTCGTCCGCGACCACGCGGCGCTCCCCGAAGGAAGTGACATACTTGTGCAGAGCCAGCTTCACACTGCGTTTCGAATCTTTCCATTCCCCAAGCACCAGGGCCAGATAGTGCTTGCGAACAACGCCTTCACGCAACTGGGCATGCAATCCGGTCAGTGCAGAGCGTTTCTTGGCCAGAACCAGAATCCCGGATGTATCACGATCCAGGCGGTGTACCAGTTCCAGGAATCGCAAATCGCGGCGTGCCTCGCGTAACTGCTCAATGACTCCGCTCGAAATTCCGCTTCCACCGTGTACTGCAACCCCGCTGGGTTTGTCAACCACCAGCAAATCCGCGTCTTCCATCAGCACTGCGCCACAAAAAACCGGGCCTGGTACCGGGGAACCGGTTCTCTCCGACCTGGCACTGGTACGAATTGGCGGTAACCGGATCTTGTCTCCGCCCTGCAGTCGGTAGGACGCCTGCACGCGCCCGCTGTTGACCCTGACCTCTCCGCTACGCAGAATCCGGTAAATGTGGCTCTTCGGCACACCTTTCAGTATCTTTTGCAGATAATTGTCGATGCGCTGATCTTGCGAGGATTCATCGACTTCCCTCCAACTTGCAGAGTCTTTGCTTAAGCTATTCATTTTCCTTATACTATTTGAACGAAACGGCTATTTTTGGCAGATTGTGTGGTCGAGCCAGTTGTGGCGCACCGCCACAGTTTGAGCTCCCGCCAGTTTGCTTCGCCGTCGTCAAGAGGGGTTAAGTTCGCTCACCCAAACAAGTAGCGATGGTAATAGATGAACTGCGCGCTCGCAGCATTCCAGTGGATTCCACGGTCCTGCACCAAGCAGGACGAACTACAGATAAACCTTTGGGCCAAGATAGCTATCGTCCTCAACCACCCATGAATTGTCCGACGACGGAAAGCCGGTAAGCCCCGCGCCGTAATGGCGCCGCCAGGTTTGTCCTCCCCGTGAAAAGTGAGCGCGGGAGAGCAAATAATGAAGCGTATGTTGTTTAACGCGACCCAAACTGAAGAATTGCGTGTCGCGATTGTAGATGGCCAGAAGCTGATCGACCTTGACATAGAAACAGCCGGAAAAGAACAACGAAAGAGCAATATCTACAAGGGTGTCATCACCCGCATCGAACCGAGTCTGGAAGCGGCATTCGTAGACTACGGCAACGAACGTCATGGGTTTCTTTCTTTCAAGGAAGTCAGCCGCTCGTTTTTTCGCAACCCTGACGCAGATCCAGCCAAAGTTACCATTAAGGAAGCGCTGCGAGAAGGCCAGGAACTGATTGTTCAGGTCGACAAGGACGAGCGTGGTACCAAGGGCGCGGCGCTGACCACATTTATCAGCCTGGCCGGACGCTACATCGTTCTGATGCCCAATAACCCGCGCGGCGGCGGGGTATCGCGACGCGTCGAAGGCGAAGAGCGCAATGAACTGCGCGACACCATTTCCCAGCTCGAAGTGCCTCCAGGCATGAGCATCATTGCCCGTACTGCGGGTATCGGCCGTTCGGTCGAGGAACTCAACTGGGATTTGAGCTATCTGATGCAACTTTGGGCTGCAATCGAGTCCGCCGCCAATCAGCAAAGCGGCGCCTATCTGATCTATCAGGAAGGAAGTCTGGTCATTCGGGCGATCCGCGATTACTTTCACCAGGAAATCGGCGAAATTCTGATCGACACCGAGGCCATTTATGAGCAGGCCCGGCAGTTCATGAGCCATGTCATGCCCCAGAATGTCAGCCGGGTGAAGCTGTACAAAGACGATGTTCCGCTGTTCTCCAGATTTCAGATTGAACATCAGATAGAGACCGCCTACTCCCGCCAGGTACCGCTGCCGTCCGGCGGCGCGGTCGTGATCGATCACACAGAAGCCATGGTGACGATCGACGTGAACTCAGCGCGCGCCACACGCGGCGCCGACATCGAAGAGACCGCGACCCGCACCAACCTGGAAGCGGCCGACGAAATTGCCCGCCAGTTGCGCCTGCGCGATCTGGGCGGACTTGTGGTGATCGACTTTATCGACATGGAAGTCGCCCGCAACCAGAGGGATGTGGAAAATCGGCTGCGCGATGCCTTGCACTATGATCGAGCGCGCGTGCAGACCGGAAAGATCTCGCGTTTCGGCTTGCTCGAGCTTTCTCGCCAGCGCCTGCAAAATTCGCTCGGCGAGACCAGCCACATCGCCTGTCCGCGCTGCCATGGAACAGGGCACATACGCTCTATCGAATCTTCCGCTCTACACATTCTTCGCATACTTCAGGAAGAAGCCATGAAAGATGGCACCGCGGCAGTACATGCCCAAGTGCCGATTGATGTCGCGACCTACCTTCTCAATGAGAAACGCAACGAGTTTCACTCGATTGAAACCCGGCTAAAAGTTACGGTATTGCTGATTCCCAATGTCAATCTGGAAACACCGAACTACACCGTCACGCGACTGAAGCACGATGAAATCAATCAGAGCGATGTGGCCTTGCCCAGTTACAGAATGGCGGCGGTTCCTGCAGAAGCGGCTACAGCAGCCGCTGCGGTACAGAAGCCGGAAATTCAACGCCCGCAAGCCGCGGTGCAAGGCATCACACCGTCACAGCCTGCGCCCTCGGTGGCACAACCGGAAGAAACAAAGCCTTCCATTCTGGAGAAAATCTTCGGATGGTTAACTCGTAAACCGGAACCCGTTCCTGAACCGGTGAAAACCCGGCCGCGGGAGCCGCAGCGAAGTCGCGATTCGGCACGTCGCGATCATCGTCACCTCCGTCCGGAGGGCCGTGGCGAAAGCAAAAGCGATGAGCCGCGCCGGGCACCGCGCCAGGATGGTGAAGCCCGGCGCGATCAGACCCGTGGACGCAATCCGGAGCAAGGTGAGCGCAAACCGCAGGAACGCCAACAGCAGCCGCGACCCCCGCGCCAGGATCAAGCGCTTGCCGCCGTGGAACAACGCCAACCCGGAGATCGGATCCCCGAGGGCGAAGGCGGGCGCGGACGCCGCCGTGGGCGCGGACGCCGCGACAGACCGGCCGAGCGCACGGATGCCTCGACTCAGCAACCAATCGCCGAGCATTCTGGTCGGGGTCACTCGAACGGCCAGGTCCGGCCACCACGGGAGCGCGAGGAGCGTTCCGTCGATACACCAAGAGAGGACTTTCAGCCAATTGCAGTTGAGCAACCAACAATGGAAGCGTTGGTCACCGAACATCCGGAGATTGGGAAATCGAGTTACGAGCAGCCCATGCCAGCGGTCGCTGTTTCCGAATTACCCCGCGCCGAATCCGCAGCCTCAACCATGATTGCAGAACGTCGTGGCGAACCTGAACCGCAGTCCAGAGTTCCGCAAGCGCAGCCGGTTACGCAAAGGCAGACCACTGCGTCACCCTGGAAAATGGAGCCTATCAGTTTGCCAACTGACCTGGTGATGATTGAAACCCAGTCAAAATCTGCGCCAAGTTACTCTGAGCCGGAAAATGCGCGTCCGGCGAGAACGTCGAAGCCGCGTTTTCAGCCAAAGCCCGTCACGGAGGAACCGCTCCAACAGGTGGAAACCGGCAAGATGTCATCGTCAGGTGGCGACGCTGCCTGAAACCGGAGCGAAACAGCTCGGATCAACGGGAGCTTGGCGGTCTTGCCAAGCTCCTTTTTTATGGCGCGCAGTAACCCTGCACACCCCTCTTCAATCACTTCCAGGACACGTTCGAAGTCTTTCAACTGTCCATAGTAGGGGTCGGGCACTTCCAGACCGGACTGGGTTGCGCTGAAATCCATCAGCAGCCCCGGTTTGTACCGTTGCTCGTCGGGAGCGATACGCCTTAACTCGGCGATGTTCATCCGGTCCATCGCCAGAACAAAATCAAACTTGATAAAGTCCAGCCTCTCGATCTGGCGAGCTCGCAGATTGTCCATCTGATAGCCGCGCACCGCGGCTGCGGCCTGGCTGCGATGGTCAGGCGCATGACCGATATGGTAGGCATGCGTTCCGGCAGAATCGATGCGGATGCGCTGCGCCAGATTTGCACCTTCGATCTGGCTTGCCGCGTCCACCTGATGTCGAAACACCGCTTCCGCCGTGGGTGAACGACAGATGTTTCCCGTGCAGCAAAACAAAACCGACACGGACTTCAGGCCATCATCCATGCCGTCTTGATCCGGGTTTTCGCAACGCGGTATTTGCAGCGCCCATGCCGCCAGCGCCGATTGCACTTGGCGCAGCGTGAACTCCAGGAATCCCGAATGCCAACTCCTTTAACCGCTTCATTTGATCGCGAAGTTGCGCGGCACGTTCGAATTCCAGATTCCGCGCGCTTTCCAGCATTTCGCGCTCGACGCGCTTCAACTCCTTGAGCACGTCTTTCTCGGTCAGAGAGCCATAGGTCGCCAGAGTCTCGGCCGCCTTTCGATCCTGCAATGCGGATGGATCGTATATTCCGCCGATCATATCCCTGACGTGCTTCGATACCCCGGTAGGGGTAATACCATGAATCAGGTTGTAACTGGTTTGCTTTTTGCGCCGACGGTCGGTTTCCGCTATGGCGCGCCGCATCGAGTTGGTCATTGCGTCCGCGTACAGGATGGCCTTGCCGCTCAGATGACGCGCGGCACGTCCAATGGTCTGGATAAGCGAGCGCTCAGACCGCAGGAAGCCTTCCTTGTCCGCATCCAGAATCGCCACCAGCGAAACTTCCGGCAAGTCCAGACCTTCGCGCAACAGATTGATACCAACCAGGACATCGAACTCCCCCAGACGCAAGTCCCGAATGATCTCCACCCTCTCCACGGTTTCAATATCCGAATGCAGATAGCGCACTTTTACGCCATGCTCGGAAAGATAGTCCGTGAGATCCTCGGCCATGCGCTTGGTCAACGTGGTCACCAGCACTCGTTCCTTGAGTGCCACCCGCTCGCCGATCTGGGACAGCAAATCGTCAACCTGGGTCGCTGCCGGTCGGACTTCGATCATCGGATCAATCAAGCCCGTCGGTCTGACCACTTGTTCGACCACTTGACCCTGGTGCTCGCGCTCATACTCGGCCGGCGTCGCGGAGACAAATACGGCCTGGGGCGTGATCTTCTCGAATTCATCGAAGCGTAGCGGCCGATTGTCCAGCGCACTCGGCAGCCGGAAACCGTAATTGACCAGATTTTCTTTCCTCGCGCGGTCGCCGCGATACATTCCGCCGATCTGCGGAATGGTGACATGGCTCTCGTCGATGATCATCAGCGCGTTGAGCGGAAGGTAGTCGAGCAAAGTAGGCGGAGGCTCGCCGGCCTTGCGGCCTGACAGATGGCGCGAATAATTTTCGATACCCTTGCAGAAACCCAGTTCGTTCAGCATTTCAAGGTCGAATCGGGTGCGCTGTTCCAATCGCTGGACTTCGACCAGCTTGCCAGTGGAATGAAGATACGTGCTGCGCTCACGCAACTCTTCCTTGATCGCCTCGATTGCCCGCAGCGTGGTGCTGCGTGGTGTTACGTAGTGGCTCGAAGGGTAGACGGTAAACCTTTGAACTTTTTGAACCAGATGTCCGGTCAGAGGATCGAACAGGGTCAGCGCCTCAACATCATCGTCGAACAACGTAATGCGTAGCGCGGTTTCTGAGTTCTCGGCGGGAAATACATCGACCACATCGCCCCGCACCCGAAATATACCCCGGCGGAAATCGAGATCGTTGCGCTCGTATTGCATTTCCGTGAGGCGCGAAATGATGTCACGCTGGCTCATGCGCTCCTTTTCGCGCAGATGCAGGATCATGCCGTGATAGTCAACCGGATCGCCGATGCCGTAAATGGCGGACACGGTGGCCACGATCACCGTATCATCGCGCTCAAGCAGTGACTTGGTTGCGGATAAACGCATCTGCTCAATGTGCTCGTTGATGCTCGAATCTTTCTCGATGAACAGATCGCGCGATGGCACATACGCTTCCGGCTGGTAATAGTCGTAATAGGAAACAAAGTATTCGACGGCATTTTCCGGGAAGAAGTCCCGCATCTCGCCGTAGAGCTGCGCGGCAAGAGTCTTGTTCGGCGCCATGATGATCGCGGGCCGCCCCGTGCGCGCGATGACATTGGCCATCGTGAACGTCTTGCCTGAACCGGTCACGCCGAGCAGCGTCTGGAAGGCCAGTCCGTCGTTCAGGCCCTCGACGATGGCCGCTATGGCTTCGGGCTGATCCCCGGCCGGTTCAAACGGTTGATGAAGGCGAAACGGGCTATCTGGAAAAGTAACGGTCACGGTACAATACGCGCCTCCGTAATTTTTCATGTTATCACGATGAATGCGCCGCACTCCGCATCGCTTTTGGCAGCCGTGCAAATGGCCCCGAAAGACCCCATTCTGGGGGTTACCGAAACCTTTAATTCCGACAAGAATCCGCACAAGGTGAACCTTGGCGTTGGTATTTACTGCGATGACACCGGAAAAATTCCACTGCTCGAGTGCGTACGCCAGGCCGAAATCGCCATGGCGGAAAAATCCTCACCGAGAGGCTACCTGCCGATCGATGGACTTCCCGCCTATGACCATGCCGTCAGGGAACTGGTATTCGGGACGGATTGTGCGGCAGTTAAGGAAGGGCGCGTAATTACGGTTCAGACTCTCGGGGGAACCGGCGGGCTCAAGATTGGCGCCGATTTTTTGCGCCGACTGCTGCCGCAGGCTCAGGTTTGGATATCCGATCCGAGCTGGGAAAATCACCGCGCGTTGTTCGAACACGCGGGTTTCACGGTAAACACCTACCCCTACTACGACGCAGCCTCGCGCGGCATTAATTTCACGGGTATGACGCATTCGCTCAGGACGCTTCCCGCCGGGAGCATCGTCGTGCTGCACGCCTGCTGCCATAACCCGACCGGCGTGGATTTGTCCGCCGCGCAATGGACCGAAGTCATTGATATCGTCGTTTCCCGGCACCTGATGCCCTTCGTCGATATCGCTTACCAGGGATTCGGGGACGGCATTGATTCCGATGGCAAAGTCGTCCGGCGCTTTGCCGGAGCGGGATGCCCGGTATTGGTCTCCAATTCTTTTTCGAAATCGTTCTCACTGTATGGCGAGCGTGTGGGTTCGCTGAGCGTGGTGACCAGCGACAGTGCCGAGGCGGCGCGCGTAATGAGTCAGATAAAACGCACGGTGCGCACAAATTATTCAAATCCACCGACACACGGCGGTCAGATCGTTGCCATGGTGCTCGCCAACCCCACGCTGCGTGCGTTATGGGAAAAGGAACTCGGACAGATGCGCGGACGCATTCGAGATATGCGCCACCAGCTCGTGGAAAAACTGCACACGCTGTTGCCAGGATCGAATTTCGATTTCGTCATCGCGCAACGCGGCATGTTCTCTTATTCGGGACTTTCGAAAGCGGCGGTTGATCGCCTGCGCAATGAATTCTCCGTGTACGCAATCGATACCGGCCGCATTTGCGTAGCAGCACTTAACTCGTGCAATATCGATCACGTTTCGCAGTCGATCGCAAAGGTCATGCATTGACCGTGCCGGAGCGAATGGATAAGATGTCGCCCTTTCGCGTTCCCTGATAGCTCAGTTGGTAGAGCGACGGACTGTTAATCCGCAGGTCCCTGGTTCGAGCCCAGGTCGGGGAGCCATCACTGCCGCCTTGCCCCGGGCGCCAGGAAAAGCAGGCGGGTGGGTGCTTCGCGCTGCGCGGCATGGATGCGGCGCAGGATCTCAGCTCCGCTGGCGCCATTGGGCGCGACCATTTCCCCTGCCGACGCCATCTGTCCAGACATGTCCGTAATCATCAAGACGCCGGAAGAAGTCGAGAAAATGCGGGTCGCCGGCCGCCTCGCAGCCGAGGTACTCGATTTCATTACACCGCATGTGCGGGCGAATGTGACCACGGACGAACTCGATGCGCTCTGCCATGACTACATGGTGAATGTGCAAAAAACCATACCAGCGCCGCTGAACTACGCGCCGCCGGGCTACCAGCCCTACCCAAAGTCCATCTGCACATCGGTCAATCACGTGGTCTGCCACGGAGTACCGGGCATGAAGAAACTCAAACCGGGAGACGTCGTCAACATCGATATCACAGTGATCAAGGATGGTTTCCACGGTGACACCAGTCGTATGTTCTATGTCGGCGAGCCGTCCATTCAGGCGCGGCGGCTGGCTGAGGTGACTTACGAATGCATGTGGCGTGGCATCCAGGCCATCAGGCACGGAACCTACCTCGGCGATATCGGCGAGGTGATTCAGATGCACGCGGAAGACAATGGCTTTTCCATCGTACGTGAGTTCTGCGGCCACGGCATTGGTCGAAAATTTCATGAAGAGCCGCAGGTGCTCCATTACGGTCGCGCCGGCACCGGAATCAAACTTCATTCCGGGATGATTTTCACGGTCGAGCCGATGATCAATGCCGGCAAGGCCGGCATCCGGCAGCTTGGCGACGGCTGGACCGTGGTGACGAAAGATCACTCGTTGTCGGCGCAGTGGGAGCATACCGTGCTGGTAACCGATGACGGATTCGAGGTATTGACGCTGTCTTCCGGCTCACCACCGGCACCCGGGTTCATGCCATAAATGCCCTCCTCCACGGCTCCGCGCACGGCACGGCCACACGACTGCGCGCCGACGCCCGGCAACTGGCGCCAGACCCTGGCTCAGGGGCGTATTGCCCTGAAGGCGCAGTTCGGCCGCAAGGCGAACGTGACCCAGGCTTTGCGGCAACAGTGTGCCCTGGTCGATGAAGCGCTCCATGCCATTTGGCATCAGACAGGCCAGTCAAAAGACCTTGCCCTGATCGCGGTTGGCGGGTATGGCCGGGGCCTGCTTTATCCCTATTCTGATGTGGACGTTCTGATATTGCTTCCGGATGTAATCATGGATGACTCGCATGCGCGCGTGGAAGCGCTGGTCGGCGCGCTGTGGGACATGGGCCTTGAGATTGGTCACAGCGTGCGGACCATTTCCGAGTGTCAGGAAGAGGCGCGTCGCGATATCACTGTACAAACCACACTGCTCGAATCCCGTCTCATCGCCGGAAACCGCAAGCAGTACACCCGCTTCGTACGCACCGTGGTCAAGGACCTGGATGCCGCCGACTTCGCCGAGGCCAAGTTGCTTGAACAGCAGCAACGGCACACGCGCTACAACGACACCGCTTACAACCTCGAGCCGAACATCAAGGAAAGCCCGGGCGGGTTGCGCGATCTGCAAACCATACTCTGGATCAGCCGGGCCGCAGGACTGGGCAGCGGCTGGGCCGACCTTACGCGACAAAAAATTCTGACCCGCGAGGAAGGACGGCAACTGCGGCATCACGAAGGCTTGCTTTGCGCGTTGCGCGTGCGCCTGCACCATTTGACCGGCAGACGCGAAGATCGCCTGCTGTTCGATTTTCAGTCCGCATTGGCCAAGGAGTATGGCCTGGCGGACACTGCCGCGCGTCGGGCCAGCGAACAATTGATGCAGCAGTTTTATGCCACGGCCAAGGCCGTGCAGCTGCTGAGCACGATTGTCCTGCAGAACCTGCGGCGGCGAATTTTTCCCGCATCCACGGAGGCACCGCGCGATTTAAACGACCGGTTTCGCATCAACGCAGAATTGCTCGAAGCGAGCCACGGTCTGTTCCAGCGCCAGCCCGCTGCGATTCTCGAAGCGTTCCTGCTGCTGCAGGATCATCCCGAACTCAAGGGTTTTGCCGTTCCAACCATGCGCGCCCTGTGGCACGCGCGCGACAAGATTGACGCCGCTTTTCGCCGCAACCCCGAGAATCGGGTGTTGTTCATGGCGATATTGCGTCGGCCTTCAGGAAACGCCCGAGCGCTGCGCCGGATGAATCAGTACGGCGTCCTGGGCCGCTACATTCCCGCATTTGGACGCATCGTGGGACGCATGCAACACGATTTGTTCCACGTCTATACGGTTGACGAGCACATCCTCATGGTCGTGCGCAACTTGCGCCGCTTTGCGGTTGCCGAGATGGCGCATGAGTATCCGCTTTGCAGCCGCTTGATCGTAGAGTTCGAGCGCATTGAAGTGCTTTACCTCGCGGGTCTGTTCCACGATATTGCGAAAGGCCGCGGCGGCGACCACTCCAGGCTCGGCATGGTCGATGCCTCCCGCTTCTGCCGCGCGCACGGGCTGTCAAAGGACGATACCGGACTGGTGACCTGGCTGGTCGAGCAGCATCTCATGATGTCTGCAACGGCGCAGAAGCAGGACTTGACCGACATGGCTGTGATCCAGGCCTTTGCCGAAAAAGTGGCAACCGAGCGCCGGCTGGTGGCGCTCTATCTGCTCACGGTCGCGGACATACGCGGCACCAGCCCCAAGGTCTGGAATGCCTGGAAAGCAAAACTGCTGGAAGATCTGTTTCGCAGTACGCGCAAGTTGCTCAACCCGGGCACGGCCCCGGCGGAGAACGCGATACAAGCCCGCCAGACCCGTGCCCTGGTCCGATTGCGCGCTTACGCGATTCCTGACGATGCGCATCACAAGCTATGGGACAAGCTCGATGACACTTATTTTCTGAGGCACGACGAGCAGGATGTAGTCTGGCATACCCGCCTGCTGAATTTTCGCGCCGACACCCCGGCGCCGGTCGTGAAAGCGAGATTGTCCCGGGTCGGCGAAGGCTTGCAGGTCATGATCTATGCGCCTGACGAAAAATCCCTGTTCGCGCGCATTTGCGGGTTCTTCCAGGGCATCAACTTCAATATCATCGAGGCCAAGATTTACACCACCCGCCACGGATATGCGCTGGATACTTTCCAGGTCCAGGATCCGACACGCGCCACGCTGCACTATCGCGATCTCATCAGCTACGTGGAACATGAGCTCGAATCGTATCTGCGGGCCCACGCCGCGTTGCCGGAACCGTCGAAAGGCAGAGTGTCGCGGCAGGTCCGATACATGACGATGACACCGCAGGTGCATATTCGTCCGGACGAAAAAAATGCCTACTATTACCTGAATGTCGTCGCCGGAGACCGTCCGGGTTTGCTATACCGGATCGCGCGGGTGCTGGACAAACACGACGTCAATCTTTACACGGCGAAAATCAATACCCTGGGAGAACGCGCCGAAGATACCTTCATTGTCAGTGGCGACGCGTTGCGCGATACAAAACAAGTGCTTCGCCTGGAAACCGAACTGGTGCAAGAGCTGCAATCCTGACTGCCGTCAGGAGCTAGTCATCAACGATCTGCTGGCCCGGAAACAGCTCCTCGTTGAAGCCGAACTGGCGCAGATCGCGAATGCGCATCGGGTACAAAATACCCAGCAGATGATCGATCTCATGTTGCACCACGCGCGCGTGAAATCCGGTTGCGGTGCGGTCGATCGCAGTGCCGGACTGGTCGAAACCGCGATAACGCAATTTTGTGTGGCGCGCGACCACGCCGCGCATTCCCGGCACCGACAGGCATCCCTCCCAGCCCTCTTCCATTACGTCGCCTATCGGCTCCAGTGTTGGATTAATCAGTACGGTATAAGGCACTTCCTCCGCATCCGGGTAACGCGGATTGGCGCCGATGCCGAAAATAACGACTTGCAGACTGACCCCGATCTGGGGTGCGGCGATGCCGGCACCCTGCTTCGAGCGCATGGTATCGTCCATGTCCCGCAGCAGTTCCGCCAGTTCCGGTGTATTGAACTGTGCGACCGGTTCGGCACGCTGGTAGAGAATTGGATCGCCCATCCTCAGCACCGGTCTAATCATCGCTCTCCACCAGTTTTTCCAGCAATAGGCGCACCTTCAGCATGGATGCTTTCAATACCGCGTTGATCTGATCCAGGTGAATCGCCTCGCTGCTGTCCCCCCGGCCTGCCGCATGATTGACCACCACGGCAAGCACGGCGTAACGCAGTCCGATCTCTTTTGCCAGCGCCGCTTCCGGCATACCGGTCATTCCCACCATATCGGCACCGTCGCGCTCCAGGCGGTTGATTTCGGCCGCGCTTTCCAGCCGCGGCCCCTGCGTGGCCGCATAGACGCCGTCATTCACGATCGGCTGCCCTGCCGCGGCCGCAGCGTCACGCAAGCGGGCACGCAGGGTTTCGCAGTAGGGATGGGTGAAATCCACATGGGTTACCGGTTGATCCGGGCCATCGAAGAAGGTGTGCCTGCGTCCCCAGGTGTAGTCCAGCACTTGATGAGGAATCGCCAGCGCACCGGGCAGCAGATCGGCGCGAATTCCACCAACCGAGGCCACCGATACGATTGGACCCGCGCCCTGTGCATGCAATGCCCAGATATTGGCGCGATAGTTGACTTCATGCGGAGGAATCGTATGCCCGTATCCGTGGCGCGCCAGAAATACGACATCGCACCGGTTCAGCCGGCCAAAGGTCAGCGCACCCGAAGGATCTCCGAATGGCGTGCGCACGATCTGGCGTCGCGTCACTTCAAGATTGGCGAGCTGAGTCAACCCGGTTCCACCGATGATTCCGAGCAAGGTCATCTCCTCAGGATTTTAATGCGTAGATTGCCGGCAGATTGCGCCAGGCCTCATGGGCGTCCATGCCGAAGCCAAAAACATAACGGTCCGGCACGGTCAAACCGGTAAAGTCGGCGCGAATCGGTTTCTCCCGCCCGATGTCCTTGTCGGCAAACACGGCACTGTGAAACGCCGCCGCACCCTCGGCAAGCATATGGTCCCGGATTGCCGCCAGCGTATTGCCTTCATCAAGAATGTCATCCAGGACGAGAACCGTGCGCCCGCGAACATTGGAACGCGGTTTTGTCTTCCACTGGATCTGGCCACCTTTCGTGTTGCCGTCGTAGCGCGTCACATGCAGATAATCGAACTCAAGCGGAAAATGCAACAGCGGCAGAAGCTGGCCGGTAAATACAACCGCCCCGCCCATGACGGGCATCACCAGCGGGCAGGTATCGGCAAGCCTGGCTGTAATCTCCAGGGCCAGGCGCCGGACCGTGGCATTGACGGTTGCTTCGTCAAACAGCAGCGCGGCATCGCGCAGCATCTGCCAGGCTTGATCCTTACTTAGCATGCGTTGCAGACTTCTTGCCCTGCATGGGGAGGGAGTCAAGAAAGCCACGAAATTCGTCGCCAATTTCCGCGTGCCGCAGCGCGTAGAGCACGTTGGCCTGCAAATAACCGATCTTTGATCCGCAGTCGTAACGCACGCCTTGAAACTCGTAGGCAAGGGCGCGTTGTTTGCCGAGCATGGCGGCGATGCCGTCGGTGAGTTGTATCTCGCCACCAGCCCCGGGTTTGACCTTCTCGAGATGATCGAAAATTTCCGGCGCGAGCAGATAGCGGCCGACCACGGCCAGGGTGGAAGGCGCCACCTCGGGCTTTGGCTTCTCAACGATGCCGGTAATTCGATGCATGCCACGCTCCCCCGGTTCGGCGCGGACAATGCCGTAACTTGACGTTTCTTCCCGCGAGACGTTCTGCACGGCAAGTACCGAACAACGTTCACTGGCATAGATATCGACCATTTGCCGCATGACCGGAGGATCGCTATCAATCAGGTCGTCAGCCAGAATCACCGCGAAGGGTTCGTTTCCGACCACCGGGCGCGCACAAAGAATGGCGTGGCCCAGACCCAATGCCTCGGTCTGGCGCACGTAAATGCAACTGACGCCTTTCGGAAGGATGTTCTGCAACAACTCGATCATCTGATGTTTGCTGCGGGCGGCGAGTTCCGTTTCCAGTTCATAGGCCTTGTCGAAGTGATCTTCAATGGCGCGTTTGTTGCGGCCGGTGATAAACACCATTTGTGTAATCCCTGCCGCCGCAGCTTCCTCGACGGCAAACTGAATCAGCGGTTTGTCGACGATCGGCAACATCTCTTTCGGACTGGCCTTGGTAACCGGAAGGAAGCGCGTGCCCATTCCGGCCACCGGAAAAACCGCTTTGGTAATTCTGGTCATTTTTGTCACCTGGTCGTTCGAAACTGGTCAATCAAAATTCGCCGCACGACATGCTACGCCAGTAAAGCCAGCAAGCTTTCTTCGTCCAGCACGGCAATGCCGAGTTCCCGTGCTTTTTCGAGCTTGCTGCCAGCGTCTGCGCCTGCCACGACATAATCGGTTTTTCTGGAAACACTGCCCACCACTTTGCCACCCTTTGCCTCGATGCGTTGTTTTGCCTCGTCTCGCGTCATGTGCGCTAACGTTCCCGTCAGCACGAAGGTCCTTGCGGCCAAGGGCAGGCTCGCGCTCCGCTCAACCTCGGCCTGCGGCCAATGCACGCCGGCGGCGCGCATATGCGTGATGATTTCACGATTGTGCGGCTCTGCGAAGAAACGCGCGATGCTTTGCGCCACGATCGGTCCGGTGTCCGGTGCCTGCTGCAGCTCGGATTCCGTGGCCTGCATCAAGGTTTCCAGTGTGCCGAAATACCGCGCCAGATCCCTGGCCGTGGTTTCCCCGACGTTGCGAATGCCCAGCGCGAAGATAAAGCGCGGCAACGTCGTATCCCGGCTCTTGTCGATCGCTTTGAGCACGTTCGCAGCCGATTTCCCGGCCATGCGCTCAAGGCCAATCAGCGTTTTCAATTCGAGCTGGTATAAATCCGCGGGCGTCTTTACCAGATCGGAATCGACCAACTGATCGACCAGTTTTTCACCCAAGCCTTCGATATCCATGGCCCGCCTTGCCGCGAAATGCAGCAACGCCTGCTTGCGCTGCGCGGAGCAATACAGACCGGCGCCACAGCGAACATCCTTTTCATCGTCATCGCGCACCACGAGCGAATCGCACACCGGGCAGCGCGAGGGCATAACAAACACGGTGGCACAGGGTGGCCGAAATTCCTCACGCACGGCCACCACCTGGGGTATGACATCGCCGGCGCGGCGCACGATAATGGTGTCGCCGATGCGCAAATCGAGGCTCTTGATATAGTCGGCATTGTGCAGCGTCACATTGCTGACGGTCACGCCGCCAACGAACACCGGCGCGAGCTTGCCCACCGGGGTGAGTTTGCCGGTACGACCAACCTGAACTTCGATGCCCAGCAGCTGCGTCTGCTCTTCCTGCGCGGGAAACTTGTGGGCCACCGCCCAGCGTGGCTCGCGCGAAACGAAACCCAGCATGCGCTGCAATTCCAGGCTGTTGATCTTGTAAACGACACCGTCGATGTCAAATGGCAATTCGGCGCGGCGTGCCGCAATGCGCGCGTGAAAAGCGCTCAGCTCCTCGGCACCCTGTGCGACCGCCCGTTCATCGGATACCGGCACGCCAAGCTCCCTGAACTCATCGAGGATCGCGCTTTGAGTGGCCGGAAGCGGCCAACCCTTGACGTCACCCAGTCCATAGGCATAGCAGGTCAGCGGTCGAGTCGCGGTTATGCGTGAATCCAGTTGCCGCAGAAAACCGGCCGCGGCATTGCGTGGATTGACAAACACCTTGCTTTCGCTGGCACGCTGGCGTTCGTTGAGTTCTTCAAAATCGTCGCGGCGCATGAATACCTCGCCACGCACCTCGAGCACATCTGGCGGATGACGGGTCAGCAGGCGCAACGGTATATTGCGGATGGTTCTGGCATTTGGGGTCACATCCTCCCCCACCTGTCCGTCGCCGCGCGTAGCCGCACGCATCAGCACGCCATTTTCATAACGCAGACTGATTGCAACGCCATCAAACTTGAGCTCGGCGTCGTACTCCAGCGGCGGGTCATCCGGCCCGAGCTTCAGTTCACGACGCATGCGCTGATCGAATGTCACCGCGCCACTGGCCTCGGAATCGGTCTCGGTGCGGATTGACAGCATGGGCACCACGTGCCGCGCTTCAGGCAGGTCGGGGCGAACCGCGCCGCCCACGCGCCGGGTGGGTGAATCGACGGCAGCCAACTCGGGAAACTCTGATTCCAAAGCCTGCAACTCGCGGAACAACCGGTCGTACTCGGCATCCGGGATGGTCGGTGCGTCCTTGACGTAGTAATTGAAGTTGGCCGCCTCGATTTCCCGGCGCAGCCAGTCGGCACGGGCGGCCACGTCGGGTGCAACCGGCATCAGGAAAACAGGCGTAACGCCAGCGCACTGCCGGCCTCCATGCCGCGCTGCTGCATGGAGGAGTAAATGGCCTGCAATTGCGTGCGAATGCGGTCAAAACCGGCATCGTTGAGCAAGGCACGATTGTCATCGGCCAGCGTTCCGTCCAGCGACGAGGCAAAGCCCCTGCTCATTTCCACCATCCTGTCGAATACGCGCAGTCCGTTCGCGACGCGCGGCACATCGAGCAAAAAGGTAATGCCCGGCGTGGTGATGTTGCGGATGCGCTCGATCTGAAACGGCTCCGAGTCCTGATTGTCGAGCGAGAACTGCAGGGCACCCTTCTCATCGCACAAATGAAAGACTCCGGACGGGTGCAACTTCAGTCCGGCGGATTCGGCAAGCGCACGGATCTTGCTTCCATGGAAAACCTGTCCGGTGTTGGCAATGACGCTGATGCCGACCTGCACATCCACTTCAGCACAAAATTCATCCAGGGAAGCGGCTTGATCAAGCGCTGGCGCGAACTCCGGCAACCGCGCGCTCGCCTTCAGTTCACCCGCTCTTTCGGATAGTACTGCGGCAAAGGCGCGGAGCTGCTCCTCGGTGACGGGTCCGGTCCGGTCGACAAGTTGGAGCGCAACGCAGACGGAAGAATAGCCGGTGCCATCCGGCAGCAACGGCTCCCAGGATCCGGATTCAGACTTGAATCCTCCAAACGTGATCCGCCGATTCAGGCCGCGCAGATCTGCTTCGATCCTGCCCAGTTTTTCCGGCGTGATGAACCCGTCGGTTCGAATCTCGACCAGATAGTCAATCTCCGGTCGCGGCAGATCGGAGGAAATCCGCTGTTCGGCGCTCGAGGCTGAGGGCATGACGATATCCACCGGGGCCATATGCGCAATGGCAGTATCCACGGCAGTATCGATCAGGTGGCTTGGCTCCGTTCCGGGTTCCATGCGCGGTTCGATGCGTGGGATATCCACTGTGTTTTTATGTTCAGGCGCTGCCATGGTGCCGGATGATTCATGCGCGGCAGGTCGATTGAGAAAGTCATCGCCCTGCTGGCGGCCACCAAATGCGTCCTCGGCGCGCTGGCGGAACTGCCGCTCCTGCCACCAATTGAACGTCAGTACCGCAACCACCAGCAAAACCCCGAGCATCGCAAGACCAATCTGCAGATCACTCATCGCCGCATCCTTTCGCCTTGTCCAATGTTCCCGCCAACGCTGCGCCAGCGCAGGATCAAGCCGCCACCTCTTCGCGCATGCGCAGTGCTTCATCGACGTCCACCGCAACCACCCGCGATACGCCTTGCTCCTGCATGGTGACGCCAATAAGCTGACTGGCCATTTCCATGGTGATCTTGTTGTGGGTAATGAACATGAACTGCGTATTGACCGCCATTTTCTTGACCAGGGTGCAGAAACGCTCCGTATTGCTGTCGTCCAGAGGCGCATCCACCTCATCGAGCAGGCAAAACGGCGCCGGATTGAGCTGAAACATCGAGAATACGAGCGACAAGGCGGTCAGCGCCTTTTCTCCACCGGACAGCAGATGAATGGAAGCATTGCGCTTGCCCGGTGGCCGGGCGATCACCTGCACGCCGCTGTCGAGTATCTCTTCACCGGTCAGCAGCAGTTTTGCTTCACCACCGCCGAACAATGCGGGAAACATTTCCCCAAAATGCTGGTTTACCATGTTGAACGTCTCCTGGAGGCGCTCGCGCGTCTCGCGGTCGATTCGGCGGATTGCGTTCTCCAGGGTTTCCACCGCTTCGGTCAAATCCTGGGCCTGGGAGTCCAGGTAGCCCTTGCGCTCGCGCGCCACCGACAGTTCGTCCAGTGCCGCAAGATTAACTGCTCCCAGGGCGGCCATATCTTCGTTCAGGCGATTGATTTCCCCCTGGAGCTTGCTGGCGCGCAGGCCCTCCTCGAGCAACGGCAGCAACTCCTCTTCGTTCGCTTGTGCCTCGATTAGCTGGGCGCTGAAACTCTCTTCGGCAAGACGTGCCTCCTGCTCCTTGAGTCGCAATTCATTCACGCGTTCGCGCGCCGGCGCGAGCTTTTGCTCGGAGGCCACGCGCTCTTCGTCGGTGGCGCGCAATGATTGGTTGACCCCCTCCAGTTCCTCCCGCGCCAGCTTCAACGCCAGTTCACGTTCGCCGCGCAATGCCAATTGCTGCTGTAACTGATCCTGAAGCTCGGTTTCATCGCCTCTGGAAACCTCCAGCAGCAAGGCTGCCGATTCATTTTCCAAACGGACAATATTCTGAGAAGTTACCTGAAGTGATAAATTTATATCATTGATCTTATTATTTATTATGTTGTTTTGATATAGCGATTCCTGGTGTTTGCGCTCGGCCTCCTGAACTTGAGTTCGTGCGGAATTCGAGGCGGACTCAGTTTGGGCGTAAGCCAGTCGCGCGTTATCCACTTCGGCACCCAGATCCGTCATGCCCGAATTCAGGGCCGCCATCTCCCGGGCTGTTGTCTCCAGCTGCGCGGATTCACGGACGGATTCCGCATCGATTTCCGCAAGTTCGCGCACGATCTGCTCGCCACGCGCTTTCAGCCGTTCGGCCAACTGCGACAAGCGCAAGTGGTCCAGTTTCAGTTGATGGCGGGACTCTTGCAGCTCTGTGAGATAACGCCTCAATTGGTCGGATCGTGCTTTGCGTTCCTCGAATTCGATTCTCTTTTCCGATGTGTCCCGGTTGAGTTCGTCGAGCCGGCGATCGGCTTCGGTACGCTCAGCGAACAAGGCTTCGATCTCGCGCTGACGGGACAGAATACCGTGAACTTCAGAATCCGCAGCATGGAAGCTAACGCTGGTCGATGTGAATACATGGCCCTGGGCGCTGACCAGCATCGCCCCCGCAGGCAATTGCGCGGCGATGTCCATGCCCTGCTCCGGACCTGGCAGCACGTAGACGTGGGCCAGCCAATCCGCCAGAACACCCGCCAGACGCGCGTCGGTGCAGGTGACGTAGTCGGTCAAGCGCTCGAGGCCCGGCGGCGCGGCTTCGTTTGACAGTGCCGTGGTACCCGTGCGGTGAAAGGAGACCTTGCCGGGCGGCGGGTTGGAAAACCAGGCCTGGACCTGGGCAAGATCGGTCAATCCGATGCTGTTCAGGCGCTCACGAAGAACCGCCTCCAGTGCATCTTCCCAACCTTCCCGAATGCGGATGCCCTGCCACAAATGCGGGTTGCGGCGCAGGTCATGCTGATCCAGCCAGGGTTCAAGTTCCCGCGAGCGGCTGACTTGAGCTTGCAGTGCCTGCAATGCGTTCAGGCGCGCGTCGATTTGATGCACCCGCTGCTGGGTCTGCTCGGCTGTTTCTTCAGCCGTTCGCATGGTCAGATCAAGCGTGGGCAGGCTTGTCTCGCAATCGTCGTAGGCCTCGCGTTGAACAGTAAGTTGCTGGTCCAGTTCGCGGATTTCGGATTCGAGCCTGACCAGCTCACTCAAATTCGGCACTTCCAGGGCGTCGCGCTCTTCTTCCAGCCGGACGTGACGGGAAGCAAGCTGCATCAGCATCTTTTCGACATGCCCTTTGCGTGCCTCGTCCAGACGCAACTGCTGTTCCGCCTGCATGAGGGCCTCCCGCGCTGTGGTCAGCGTCGCCTGTGCAGCCCGATGGTCATCTTCAGCCAGCGGCAAGGCGTCGCGAGCCGTTTGCAACGACAACCCGAATGCGGATAGCTGCTCGGCCGCCAGTGCCAAAGCGCTGATATTCTGCGCACGCGCCGCCTCCAGGTTCTGCAGGCGGTCATGCTGTTCCGCTTCCTGCGCCTTCAGGGAATCGAGCTGCTGCTGCGCGCGATTGCGGTTGTTGCGCAGGAACTGCACCTGCTGTTCGAGGCGCGCGATCTGCGCGCTGACTTCGTATAAGGCACCCTGGGTCGCGTGTACGTTGTCCGATGCGCTGTAGTGCTGTGCGCGCAAAGCTTCCACGCGCTTTTCCGCGTCGCGCAGCCTGGCGGTTTCGGCCTCCAGCTCGGTCCCCAGAAGGTCGATCTCAAGACTGAATTTCGTGCGCTGCGCCTGTGCGTCGCGCTTGCGCAGGGTCCATAACAGTTGCTGGGTTCGTTTCAGGCTGGACTCGAATCCGCGGTACCGCCCGGCCTTTTCAGCCTGGGATTCGAGATGTTCGAGCTGCTTGCCAAGTTCCTGGCGGATATCATCAATGCGCAGCAGATTCTCGCGCGTGTCTTCCAGCCTCAGTTCGGTGTCCCGACGGCGCTCGCGATACTTTGACACCCCGGCGGCCTCTTCGAGGAAGCTGCGCAAATCTTCCGGCTTGGCTTCAATAATGCGTGAAATCATGCCCTGCTCAATAATGGCGTAGCCACGCCCGCCCAGGCCGGTGCCCAGGAAGATATCGGCCACATCGCGGCGGCGCACATGCTGATTGTTCAGGAAATAGGACGACTCACCGTCGCGCTCGAGCACCCGCTTGACGGAAATCTCCGCGTAAGCCGACCAGGCCCCCGCCGCCTTGCCCAAGCTGTTATCGAACACCAGTTCGACGCTGGCCCGGCCAACCGGCTTGCGCTCGCCGGAACCGTTGAATATGACATCCTGCATGTTCTCGCCGCGCAACTGCTTCGCCGACGATTCACCCAGCACCCAGCGAATGGCGTCGATCACGTTTGACTTGCCGCAACCATTGGGTCCGACCACACCAACCAGTTGACCGGGAACCGGAATGTGAGTCGGGTCGACAAAAGACTTGAAGCCCGCGAGTTTGATATGAGTGAGGCGCAATTTCGGTTACTTTAGACAGGCCTATAATTTCGGCGGAAATCCATAAAACAAGCGCCTGGGGTCCCCAGACCAAGGACCAGGCGCATGCTGATTCTGGTCGCATTTTAACAATGGAATGGTCTTCAGAGAATGCCAACTAAGCCCTCTTTAGCATTGGAGACGTTTTCCAATCCGAATCCGGACCGGGATTACCTGATTCATATGGAGATTCCGGAATTTACCTGCCTGTGCCCAAAGACCGGGCAACCGGATTTCGCCACGCTGTTTCTCGATTACGTTCCGGACAAGCTATGCGTGGAATTGAAAAGCCTGAAGCTCTACATCTGGTCCTATCGCAACCAGGGCGCATTTCATGAGGCGGTGACCAATCGCATACTTGATGATCTGGCCGGCGCCACCCAGCCGCGCTTCATACGGCTGACCGCGCGGTTTTATGTGCGCGGGGGCATCTTTACAACCGTCTCCGTCGAACACAGAAAAAGGGGCTGGAAGCCGCAGGCGCGGGTTGATCTCGCGCAGCTTGAATCGCAGTCATCGGTGCGCTGAAGTTTCCAGCCGCACGCAGCGCACGATTGGGCGGCTCCGAACCAGCGCCCCTTGCAACAGTCAAGAAACGACTCCCGCATTAGTCTTCTTCGCTGTCATCCGCGCCCTTATAATTCGACCGCCCCTCGTCAATGGGGCAGCTCAATGCATCGATAATGAATCCGAACCTCTCGCGACTTCAGCACTACCCGTTCCAGAAACTGGCGGCCCTGCTTGCCGGTGTCACGCCGGATGCCTCGCTGCGTCCGATCAGCCTGTCAATTGGCGAACCGAAGCATGCGACACCGCAGTTCATCCGCGATGAGCTGATCGAGCAGCTCGGCGGATTGTCCAGTTATCCGGCCACGGCGGGAAGCGAAGCCTTGCGCAAGGCCATTGCCGGCTGGATCGAGCGGCGTTACCGGATCGCCGGCATCGATCCCGCCACGCAGGTATTGCCGGTCAACGGCAGCCGCGAAGCCCTGTTCGCATTTGCGCAGGCGGTCGTCGATGGTTCGCGCGAGCAACCGGTGGTGGTGGCGCCGAATCCGTTTTATCAGATTTACGAGGGAGCAATCATTCTCGCCGGGGCGCAACCGCAGTTCCTTAACCTGCTCCCGGACAAGGGCTTTGCCCTCAACCTGCAACAACTCCCCGAGGAAGTCTGGCGCCGCACCCAGTTGGTCTACGTCTGCTCTCCCGGAAACCCGACCGGCAATGTCATCACGCTCGAAGAGTGGCGGACCTTGTTCGAACTCTCCGACCGTCACAGGTTCATCATCGCGTCGGACGAGTGCTATTCGGAAATTTACTTCGACGAGAAGCGCCCGCCGCTCGGCGCCTTGGAAGCGGCGCGCCGGCTGGGCCGCGACGATTTTCGCAGGCTGGTTGCATTCAGCAGCCTGTCCAAGCGCTCCAACGTCCCCGGCATGCGCTCGGGCTTCGTCGCCGGCGACGCCGAAATCCTGGCGAAATTCCTGCTTTATCGCACCTATCACGGTTGCGCAATGAATCCGGCGGTCCAGGCTGCCAGCGCCGCAGCCTGGAGCGATGAACAGCATGTCCTGGAAAACCGGCGGCTCTACCGCGAAAAATTCGAAAAGACCCTGGCCATCCTGTCACCGGTAACCGAGGTCCACATGCCGGACGCGGCTTTCTATCTCTGGCTGCGCACGCCGATCGCCGATACGGAGTTCGCCAGACAACTGTTCGAGCAATTCAATGTCACCGTGGTGCCCGGCAGTTACCTTGCCCGCGAAGCCCATGGCACCAATCCGGGACGCAATTTCATCCGAGTCGCGCTGGTGGCGCCGGTCGAGGAATGCCTTGAAGCGGCACAGCGGCTGAAGACCTTTTACGCACAGTTCGCAAAAGCGAACAGCAGCAATGACGGATTGGGAGTCGATATCCGTCACCATACAGTGCCGTAGCGCAAGCAATTCGGCGGGCCCATGGTCGACTTCCAGGTCGTGCAACTATGGCTCGCGGACATGGCGATGAAAGTGGAAGCGGCGCGCCTGCTGATCTACCCAGCAGTGTGGAATGCCGCGGAGGGCCTGCCCTTCATCAGAATGCGTCGCCGATGAATCGGCTGGCGCGACCTTCCTGCAAACGACAATGCATCCGGAAACCAGAATGCAAACGGAAAAACAGGTGATCGAACGAAATCGACTCCGGGCCGGCGCCACCGCAAGCCCGCGCAACCTGATTCGCGTTGCCCTCTTTGCACTGGCCGCGGCATGCTGGCAACCCGCCGGCGCCATCATTTCCGACCGCTACCTGCGCGGCGTGCACACATTCGACTGCGAGGGCGAATGGGACAAGACGAACCCGGGCTCGCAGCCGTTCAAACTGGTGATGAAAGCGAAGGAATCAATGATCCGCATCGAAACCGCCGGCGCTCAGGAAACCGCTTCGCCTTACCAGATCGTCGAAGGCGCAATCCATTTCGTTGCGCGCCTGCCCGCGACCCAGGGTGCAGAATGCGTGCTGCACCTGCCGGCAGGCAGCTTATCGTGCCGGCGCAGCAACAGCGGCAACGCCGGGCAGTTTATCGGGCTGTGCCTGCCCGAATCCTGAGAGAGTTTGGGCTAGTGTAGTGCTTCGTACTTGGTGGCTCAGATGATTAAGTGCTGCCACCGCTGATTGCACGTCAAAAGCGGCGAAATCGGTGCCAGACAAGGCGCAAACCGCAGCCAGGTTGGACACCTGGCGAGGATTTGTAACGCCGTATGGCGTCGATTCTCGTCGTCTTTTGTGCCGTCAAGTACGAAGCACTACACTAGGCCACCACCTTTACCAGTTGCCCCGGCTTCTCCTCACCCCCGCCGTACACGCCGTTCAGCAGGCGCAGCTGCTGCTCCGCATTGGTCGTCAGTGGCGATTGCTTCGCCAGTTCCGCAAGGCCGCCGCTGGGCAACGCCACGGTCTTCAGTTTCCATGCACGCGCCGCTGTGCGGTCTTCCGCAGTGATGGGACGGAATGAAGACTCGGCCTGCTGTATCTGGGGATAAGCCCGCTGCAGCGACTGCTGATCCTTCGCGCCGTAAATGAAGGCAAAGTTCGTATTCGACGGACCGGTCACAAGCGTCAGCTCGACCGTCTGCGACTGGCCGTTCTGGTCCTGGACCGTACCGGTGAAATGCGTGGCCGGAAGTCCGTTGAGGGTGCGGTGTTCCATCTTGCCCGAGGACGGCTTGACGGCATTTCGGATGATCTCCTCGTGGGTGCTGCCGGCCTGGGGCGGTACAGACTTGAGGGTCAGCGCGGCGTTGCCCTCGCCGTTCACCAGCACCAGCGCATTGGCGGAGTTCTGGATTTTCCAGCCCGGCGGAGCGGTCAGCGCGATGCCCAGCGGCTCATGGTAGAAGTTGAGGCCCCGCGTCACGCCCTGCTCGGTGCTCTCGCCGAATGCCACGCCGTACATGACCTGCAGGTAGCGATCCCGACCTTCATCCACGTAGCTGGCCTGGGGCTTGTACCCGTTTGCAATCTCCGTGATTTCGCGCAGGCGCTGCTCGTTGCTCGGGTGCGATGCCAGCCAATCCGATCCGCCCTGTCGCGGTGTGCCGCCTTCGGCGCGCGCCTGGTCCGCGGCGAACCGCTCCTGGCTCTCGAGCACTTTAATCACATCGACCATGTTGTGCGGATCGTAATTAACGCCTGCGAGGTACTCGGCGCCGAGCTTGTCGGCCTGCAGTTCCT
>JANLTJ010000010.1:0-5876 GCA_031362885.1 Betaproteobacteria bacterium | reverse complement strand
CGTTCTAGAGAACACTCTTTAATCGTGGAGCTGACGAAAAGGGAGAGGCGCGGATAAGGTTGTGCGGTCATGGTGGGGACGCCTCGCCACCATAGCCTTTTTCTGCAAGGAGAGCCTGTGCCTCGTTCACTTCCTTGGGTGGGCTCCGAACACCCAATTCGCGCAGCAAGCGATGGAGGTCGCGGGCCGCTTGGCCAACGATAGCGGTCTCGTCGGCCAACAGGACCGAGAAATCCGGCAACACGAACTCGACAAAACTGTCCAGCATGTTGCCGTAGTCACCAGACATTTTAAGACGCTGACGTTGGGTGGGATTGAGAAGCTGCCAAACATGGCAGTGGATGACCGCTTGCTCAATTTGCCAAGTGCGGAAGCCCTTGGTTGCAAGCTCTGCTACTCTCGACCTGATCTGGGAGTTCTTCCGAAGGGCGTGGATCGACGCTGGGAAGATCGACCAAAGTATCCGCTCGCGTCGTTTTGAAACGGCTGACGGAGAAGTAGTGTGCTCGACGTATTCCTTTCTTGAGCTCTCTAAGTCATTTTTTCGCCGTTCGCGCATCAGTGCGCCGAGCACCGAGTTGGCCGGAGCCTCGCTCATGCTTCGGTTTATGGGGAGACACAGCAGTCGAAGTGCAGGAAAATTAGGAATGGGTCTAATGGCGTCAGGTGTGGCTACAGTATTGGGCCCGAGTGGAGCTGAAACCGTCACGCCGGTAAAGATGACAGGTGCAATGGGTTGCTTGCTGTATTCTTCAAGCATATCGAAGAACGGATGCCGCGTATCTATGTGCTTAATGTAGCTGAGACTCATGAGTTGCCGTTCGGCGGTGCGGTCGATGCCTCGCATCCGCCATATCAAGTGCTGAGTGTCTGGACCGATAGCGATATCGTAGCCTTGGCCAGAATGAACAATGTGTACGTCGAGTGCGCCGGGACCTGTTAAATCAGTCCACGTTTTAAACGTCTCGAAAGCTCTTATGAGCGGCTCCGGCTTCTCAGCAACAAGAGCAATCCAGGGCACTCTCTCTCCGCCGGGACCTTCTTCGGCATACGCGCAGCCAATGATGCGGGAGGCGCGCAAATCGGCCTCGAAGTCGATTGATGGCACAAACATGACAGTGTGAGGCCAGCCAAAATCGTAGCCGATGCGAGTCGGCTGTGAGGGTCGCTTAGGCTTCTGTGGTTTCTTCTTTTTCATACACTATGGCCGAAAGCGTTTGTGCTGGCAGATCGGGCGACTAGGAAGAATCGGAAGCTGAGATTCTGGGCTTCGCAACCCATGCCGTCCAGACCATAAGCGGAAAGATGGAGATGACCGGACGGTAAGTTGTTGAAAAAACACAAATACCTACCTGGCCATGAGAACGGTAGTACGCAAGCGTGCGCAAGTAGATTAGACGACTGGGAACACGCAGGGGCGCGTAGTCCGGCTAACGTGAGATCAAAACCCCGGTCAGTGTCCCCTTCGATTACAGATGTGTCCGCTCATCACGTAAGAGCAGTAATGCTCTTGATTCAATCAGATATCTGATAAGCACCGTCCATGGATGTCGGCAATCTCTGGAGGCTGTGTGAAAACGCGACCGTTTTCAGGGCTATGTCGGCGAAGCATGATATGATTCTCGCATCGCAGCGGGGGCTTCCATGGCGCGCTTCATTGAAGGTTCGGACCGGGACCAGACATCTCTACTTCCGGCATGCATTGACGATTACGTCGACGATCAAAATCCGGTTCGTGCGATCGACGCGTTCGTCGACATGCTGGATTTGGCGCTGCTCAACTTCGATGTCGAACCAAAGGCGACTGGCCGACCTGGATATCACCCGGCTACGATACTGAAGCTGTATCTGTACGGCTATCTCAACCATGTTCAGTCATCACGCCGGTTGGAGCGCGAGTGCGCACGCAACCTCGAACTCATCTGGCTGACGGGCAGTCTCAAGCCGGATTTCAAAACGATTGCCGACTTCCGCCGGGACAATGGTCCGGCCATCCGAGAGGTTTGCAAACAGTTCGTCGCGCACTGTCGCGACATCGACCTTCTGGACGCGAGCGTCGTCGCGATCGACGGCAGCAAGTTTAAAGCCGTCAACGCCAAGGCAAGGAGCTTTACGCGCGGGAAGCTACAGCGGCGACTGGGTGAGATAGATGAAGCTATCAACCGTTACCTGGGCGAACTTGATCGTGCCGACGAAGTCATGGAAAAGACCGGCATGGTGATGCCCGAGGCGCGGATTTCTCGAGTCAACAAGAAGCTTGCCCATTTCAAGAAGGAAGCCGCCAATCTGCGAGCCATCGAGCAGCGAATGGACATGACAGGAGAGACGCAGGTTTCACTAACCGATCCCGACTCCGGCGCAATGGCAACGACCAGCAAGCAGCCACGCGTCGTCGGCTACAATGTGCAGTGCGTCGTAGAAACCAAGCATCATCTGCTCGTCGCACACGAGGTGACGAACCACGGCTACGACCGGGACGCCTTATCGATGATGGTCCACGCCGCCAAGGATGTCATGGCAAGTGATTCAATCGAGGCAATCGCCGACAAGGGCTACTACAAGGGCGAGGAGATCGTCGCCTGCGAGTTGGGCGGTATCGCCGTTACCGTCTCGAAGCCACACACTTCCAATGCCGCCGCTGTGGGTCGGTTCGACAAGGCTGATTTCAATTATCATGCCGACAAATACGCCTACTTGTGCCCAGCCGGCGAATGGCTAACCTATCACTACACGAATGAGGAAGACGGTAGGAAACTGCGTAATTATTGGACAAGCGTTTGCGGGCTGTGCCCGGTCAAAGCCAAATGCACGACGGGCAAGGAGCGCCGAGTTAAGCGGTGGGAACATGAGGCTATCCTTGATCGCGTCCAGAAGCGGCTCGATGACGATCCTGCGAAGATCCCATTACGGAGCAAAACGATCGAGCACACTTTCGGCACCCTCAAGGCATGGATGGGTGCGACCCATTTCAAGATGAAAACAATGAAGCACGTTGCGACCGAAATGGCGTTGCACGTGCTCGCCTACAATATGATGCGCGTCATCGCGATCATCGGAGTCCCGCGCCTGCTCGAAGCGATGAGGGGGTGATACATGCCCTTCTGAGCGCTCATAAGACACAAAACCTACTCAGAAATGCGTTTTCGACGACTAAGGACGGGCGCTGAGTCCAAAATTCGGAAAACGTTGTCCGCAACAGCGATCGCGGCTCCGTTGCCCTCATCGACCGAGGTTCTCACACAGGCTCTCTGCACTGCGGCCTCCCAGCCCAAATCTCGAAAGTTATACAATTTGGCCACGACGAGAGGGCTGGTCATGAGGCACAGCGCAAATCAGGAGTTGTACTTCGCACTGCCCCCGTCGGCAATTCCGGGAAGTCCGCACACGATCCAATCCATTATTGAATGTGGTTCGACTAAACACTTCATGCCCGCTGTGGACTCGGGGCAACGCAGGATGATTTTGAGCTACCGTTTACTCAAACACGCCATGAGTGCACCCCTAGCCCTTGCCGCAGCGCCCGCTCAAGCAACACGATTTTTGCCAATTCCACAAGAATCACAAACGAGATCAGCGCCAATGCGCATTTGATCCCTACAGGTGTTGGGCCGAATCCGTTCCCGTGCGGCGGAAGTTTGCTATAGTCCGCATCAGTCGGCGGGGGATTTCATGGACGGATGGCTGTTCATTTTGGGGGGAGGCCTTGTGCTTTGGCTGTTCGCCCGGCGCAAAAAGGTATCCGTTGGCCCGAAGTCGGCCCTTTCCATTGATACAGCTCAGCCGGCTTATCGCCGGCCCTCGGAAAACACGAAACCGAGCGCTGCGAGATCGAACGCCAACCATCCTGCACGACCCTCGACAACGAACATTCCTGTTAAGTGGATCGCGAGCGGTCAATCCGTACGCGCGGGCGACGTTACTATTCCCGGTGGCCTAATCTATTTTGGTTCGCATGGCCGACGGCAAAATTTTACGCGTTCCAACGCTCACGTGTTCGATCCGTCACTTCCCGTCCGCGCGCGCGAAGCGGATGTTGCTGGCGCTAGCATGCCATACTGGCCGCACTTCGGCGAAATCACAGCTGCCGCACGGTTGGCGAATTTGCAGTGGCATGCTGCAGGTCGCCGCGACACATCATTTGGCGTTGGTCACGTCTTTCTGTTTTTCTATGGACTTGAGTATCGGTTTTTCATCGACAAGAGCTGCGACGATCACGACGCTATTGTGCAAGAAGTCATCGCGCTGCTCGACATTTACGGCTCGGACACATCCTTTCGCGGCTATGCGACGGGGTTCCTGGGCGCGGCGCGGCTGTGGCGCGGGGTTCTTCCGTCCGAACCCTCAATTGACGGCCTCCAAATCAGTTACGCCGGATTGGCACCGGATTGTCGCGTCGCGCTTGCACAGCGCCTCAAAAGTGGGCCCCTATCCGCAGAATGGCTGCTGGCTTGGTTTCTCGCCAATCCTGAGAAATCGCTTCGAACGCCGGCAACGCGATGTTTCACGGAATTCAAATCGCTGTTTGTTGCCCGTTTTAATGCCGAGTACCCAAAGGGACTAATTGTCCCCAAGTCGCCGAACAAGTTGAATTTGGAGTATCGCGCGGCGAGCGGTGCTTTCACAGTCAATCTGTCAGATCGCAACCCTGGTCTTACCGATCTGGGTGACACGGTGGGTCTTCTCAAAGTCGCAGTAGACCTTGCTGGTTCATGTTCTGAGGCGCTAGACGCCTACAGCCGTCACATCGGCCGCGACCCCAACTCGGCGGCAAGTATTGGCGCTCAAGTCTTGCTCCCGCAAGAACTAAGGACTTCGATGGCGACCAATCCAGACATTCAGGCCCTCAAGACAACCTTTGCGACGCTTCTTGAACGGAGCATCGCACAAGTACCGCTCTCAAAATTGTTGTCGCTTACCGCCGTGTCTTCAAACTCAGATGCGCGGATTTCGTCGGCGACAGCCAGCCGCTTGTCAGAAACATTGGCACATCTCGATATCGGCATGGAACCGGACTACCGTTACGGCGGCAAACTGCCTGTCACGTCGGGTCTTGTGACAATCTTCAAATCACCGAATGGCGCCCCCATGGATGGTATTCGTCCAGAGTATGCGGCGGCGCGTGTCTTGATCGAAGTCGCCGTATTGGCTGCCGGCATCGAGGGCAACGATGTAAAGGCCGGCCTACGCGCGATCCTGGATGAAGTTGACCGCCTTCCGAGTATCTCGCAGGTGGAACGCGTGCGGTTATCCGCCTATGTCCTTCATTTGAGCTGGGTGCGGACAGAAAAGATATCCGGATGGCAGCGGCTTGCCTCACTCCCCATCGTGGAGCGTGAGCGCATAGCGCACGTTGCGCTATGCGCATTGACCGCCGATGGCCGGATTGAAGGACCTGAGATCAAATTCGCAGAGCGGCTGTATGGAGCCCTCGGGATTCCGGTGCAGCGGCTTTACAATGACATTCACAAACAGACTGGCGACGAACCGCAGACGATCAAACCGGCCGAAGTCCACACCGGTGGAACGCCGATCCCACAGCGGCCGCAGAAAAAGCCCGACATTGTCCTGCAAACAAGTCCGCCGCCCCGGCCATCCGACGTTTCAAATACAGTCGGAGATATTCTTGGTACTCCTAAGAAGGCGAACTCAAAAGCGCCAGCGAAAGTGGCAAATGGCCCGTCAACACAGTCCTTTGTTGTCAATTCCGAGTTGCTGCGGCGCACCCGGCAAGATACGGCGGACGTCCGCATCATCCTCGATGGCGTGTATCGCGGCGACGACCTGGACGACGACGCGACGCCAGACGTACCAGCGGCTCCATCCCCAATGCCCCAACGATATCCAGGTTTGGATCGCGGCCATGAAGCGCTGCTGGA
>JANLTJ010000059.1:0-2640 GCA_031362885.1 Betaproteobacteria bacterium | reverse complement strand
CATCGACGAGTTGAACACCTTCCTCAAGGAAGAAACCGGCTACCAGTGGATTCAGGGCACCAAACCGCAGACGCTCGCCTATGGCCTGACGGATTCGCCGCTGGGACTGGCGGCCTGGCTGGTGGAGAAATTCCGCTCCTGGACCGACTGCGACGGCAACCCGGAAAACGCGCTCACCCGCGACGAAATGCTCACCGACATCATGCTCTACTGGGTCACCGGCGCCATCGGTTCCTCATTCTGGCCCTACTACGCCCGCATGCACGGGCCATGGCCGATCCCGGAAATCGTCAAAGTGCCGATGGGCTACATCGAGTTCCCAAAGGAAATCCTGCGCCCGCCGCGCTCCGTGGCTGAGAAAATGTACGGAAACATTCAACGCTGGACCAAGGCACAAAAGGGCGGCCACTTCGCCGCGCTGGAACAGCCGGCATTTCTGGCGCAGGAAATCAGGGAGTTTTTCCGGCCGCTACGGTAATCAAACGTGGCTGGATACAGAGGCCCCGCGTAAGCGGGGCTTTTCATTACTCCGCATAGGAATGTGATTGTCGGGAGATCGTTAAAGGAATATTCGGCCCGATAGAGGAAGGTCCACGGGAAACGGCAGAGAGGGGATATGCCGAGAATACCTTCATTGCTCGCGAAATTATCGAGACCTCGTCCGCATAAGGCGAGGACGCGCGGACTCGTTAGCGCCGCAGGCGCCCGTTTGCGGGGCCGGCGGCGACTCGTTAGTGGCACACCAGTTTGCGGGAGCAGGCGGTTGAGGCTCCGGCCCATGTATGTGGATCGCAGCCTTGTGGTCTCCTTCCCGCACCGGAGTTTCGCTTACCGAGTCCGGGGCACGGGCCTCGCCACCGCTCAGAGGTCGTCATCATGACGACGAAACGCCCCCAACTTGCCAAGCTTACTCGGCCTAGGCTGCACAAAGCGGTGGCCCGCGAGCGGTTGTTCGAGCTGCTGGATGAAAAGCGCGAATACCCGGTGGTATGGATTGTTGGCCCGCCCGGAGCGGGCAAGACGACTTTGGCCGCGAGTTATCTGGAGGAAGCCGGCGCACCGGCGATCTGGTACCAGATCGACCCCGGCGACAGCGACCCGGCCACTTTCTTCTATTACCTGAAGCAGGCGATTGAGGCGGTTGGCAAGAAGAAAGCCAAACCGCTGCCGTTGCTGACCCCGGAGTACCTGCCCGACCTGCCCGGATTCGCGCGGCGGTTCCTGCGAGATGGTTTCGCACAACTTCCCGAAGACGTGATTCTGGTCTTCGACAACTACCACGACATCGCCACCGATTCCGCGCTGCATGCGCCCTTCAAGGCCGCACTTGCAGAGGTTCCGCCTGGGTCCAACATTATTGTCTTGAGCCGAACCGACCCGCCGCCCATGTTCGCCGATACATTGGTGAATCAGACCATCGCGACCGTAACCTGGGAAGAACTTCGACTGACGCAGGAGGAAACAACAGCCATTGCAGCAAGCCGGGGGATCACCGACAAAACAGTCCTGCGCAGTCTGCACGAACAATCGACCGGCTGGATGGCGGGCGTGACGTTGATGCTCGAACGCCTGCGAGGCGGGAAAGGCCTGGAGGCGCTGGCTCAAGGCGAGGCACGAGACACCGTGTTCAACTACTTCGCCGGCCTGATCTTCAACCATGCCTCCGACGAGTTGCGCGAAGTGCTGATGAAGACGGCCTTTCTGCCTCGGGTGAGCGCTGCACTCGCGGAGGCCGTCACTGGAAAAACCAATGTCATCGAACACATCGAGGAATTGCATCGCAGGCACCTGTTCACCGACCGCAGTCTCGGAGACGAAATTACCTACCAGTACCACGCGTTGTTTCGGGCATTCCTGATAAGCAATGCCCGTGCCGCGTACTCGGCAGAGGAATGCCGTTCGATTGCAAGGCGCGCGGCCAGCGGATACCTGGCGCACGGCCAGTCGGAAACAGCGTTTGCTTTGTTCGTGGAAGCTGAAGACTGGAACGGCGCCGAGCAAATCGTCATCACTTTGGCTCCGCAACTCCTTGCCCAGGGTCGTTGGCAGACGCTTTCGCAATGGGTCGAAGCATTGCCAGCCTCTCGCCTCGACGCGAACCCATGGATACGATATTGGCTCGGACGTTGTCTCGCGGCTGTCCGGCCGCGAGAGGCGAGGTCAAATCTCGCGAACGCCTTCGAGTCCTTTATCAAACAGGGTCACGGAGTCGGACAGTTACTGGCGGCCACAGGTGTGCTGGAAGCGCTCTTTTTCGAGTACGAAGACTTCTCCATCATGGATCCCTGGCTTGAGCGTGTCTCAGAGCTGATGGATTCCCAAGTGCGTGCACGTGAGCCCGAGGAAGAGCTATGGGTGCAGTCAACGCTCATGCAGGCAGCGGTTTTTCGCGCTCCAAGACACCGCCGGTTGCGCAACGCGGTGGCGCAGGTGATGGAACTGCTGCGGGAGCCCTTCGACGCAAATCTCAGAGTGGGCGCCGCGTCAATGCTTCATGAATATTGGGTCTTCACGGAATCGAGTGGGTAAACTGAGGGGATAAACATGGCCGGAAGTCGCATGGATATTGGCTTTCAGGCATATCGGGAGAGCCTCGAAATTGGCATCATGTTTGGATGGCCAATTCAGCGAAGCGAAGGC
>JANLTJ010000041.1:0-5327 GCA_031362885.1 Betaproteobacteria bacterium | reverse complement strand
CCAAAAAGACCTGAGGGTAGCCCTGGCCGCAAAAAGCCCGAGATGGCCACATCGCCGTCGGCACTGGCTCCTATGTGCCGAAAATTAACTGGTTCCTATATGCCGAAAAATCGCTGGTTCCTTTGTGCCGGAAGATGACACCGCTCGAGCGAATTGTTAGCCGTCAGCCCGGGTGCCTAGTTCTTCACGCAAAATGCGGCGCATCTGAGCGGCCGTGAGCGGCTTGCCGGCATCAAAGATGTTGTTCGCCAGCGCGTCGTTGATCAGGGTCTGATACCCCTTACCTGTCCTTTCGGACTCTTGGCGGAAGCGTTCAATTATTTCATCGTCTAAATACATCGTGATTCGCGTCTTACCACGATTCGACACAGCTGGCCCACGTCGGGCGGCCGAGAAATCAACGCTTTTCTTCATAAGACTTTCTCTCTTTCGCATCAGGTTTGCGTACGGAAATGACCCGTTCGACACCACCGCGCTTGGTCCATGTCACTGAGTACAGACTGCCGAACACGTTTGTGCCAATCGTATTGAACCGAACTTCAACTTCAGAGGACGTGTCCTCCACCGTGCGCCCAAGGGGGTCATTAAGAACACCGTCGCCCTCAGAAAGAGAAACACCATACTTCTCAATGTTCGCAGCATTCTTTTCGGGGTCAAATTCAATCGGCACATGCGGAGTATATGCATATTGTGCATATACGTCAAGCAGAGCGACAGTCCATGGGACTGACGGCTAACGTTTGAGCTCTGCGCCGGCACGCCGAAGCGACCCGACTCCTGAGACGACGTGATTGAAATGATGATGTTCCGTAGATTGCACTTTATGCCCGGCCGTGCGCTGCAGCGATTTGTTAGCGGGCGGCTTCCTTGAAAGCTCTCAATACGGCGTTCATTCTTGACTGATAGCCGGCACCATTAGCTCTAAACCACTCCAACACATCCGCATCAATACGCAAAGAAATGGATGCTTTAGGTGGGACGACCTTTAGACCGCGGCGTACGATTCCGTTTACGACGTGTTTTAGGTCCATCTCTGGATGTTCGGCGCTTAGGCGGATGTCGGCGTCTTTCATTGATCTGAGGCGGCGGAAGTTGGTCTTGGACTTTAGCGAAGAGGTTTTCAGTTTCATGTTTCGTAGCTCGGCGAAAAGACATTACTCGTGTTGATGTTTGTGCTTCTGTATGAGCGATAGAGACAGGTATATCTCTCAGCAAACCCAGCGTGATGAACCGTCGCTCACCATAGGCAAACCGATCGTCCTCAAACGTGAAAGTCAGGCCGTCAAAGACCTTGGACACGTCGACGAATCGAGCCCATGCTCGCGGAGATTAATCTGACGTTTCTCCTCGTCCCACTCATAGGGCATCTACGTAGTGTATATACAGCGACACACAATTGCAAGTGGCGACCTGCCACCCTGTCAGTAGCACATCATCTGTCCGGTCTTGTAGCACGTGATCTGTCCGGTTCACGGTAGCGCCCCAAAAGGGGTGCGCCGTGAGAAGGACAGAGTGGCTACAGGAGACTCGGAAGATGCGATTTCAAGAAGCCTATGCCGGCTGGCAAGCCGGGCGATTGCGACAGGAAGAAGCGGCGCGATTACTCGGCGTGTGCGAACGATCGTTTCGGCGCTGCCTCGCGTCAACTACTTTGACCGCCCGCATTGCCTCAATAATTTCCTAACTCGCGGCGGGTCGTTGCCTCATAAATTATCTGACCCGTTAGGGGTGGGTAAAGGAGGCAACGATGAGCAGGATTACGACGGCGGTTCGCCGAGAGTTGGTTCGGGTTTTGCGCGAGCGGTATCGGGCCGGCACGCGAGCGGAGCGCCGGCAAATTCTTCAGGAGCTCGTGCGCCTGAGCGGCTACCATCGCAAGTATGCGATTATGGTGCTCAACCGGCCTAACGTGATTTTGCCAGTGGGCGACCGTGTTGTGCGGCGTGGGCGACCGTGCCTGTATGACGAGGCGGTGCGCCAAGCGTTGATCGTTCTGTGGGAAGCCTCTGATCGGGTGTGCGGCAAGCGCCTGAAGGCCGTGTTCTCCCCTTGTTGATTCCCGCGCTGGAGGCGCGGCATTTGCAACTGGACGCCGCTGTACGCGCCAAAGTGATGAGCGCCAGTGCGGCCAGCATTGATCGGTTGCTGGGCCAAAGATTGTGTATAGAGCGCGATTGGCAACCGAGACCTGTCTGTTAATTTCTTCGTCATTGCGCCTTATGCGTTCGAATCGAAAGGCAATCCATGCGCCAGAGAATGCGGCGGCTAACGTTACGGTATGATCAAGTGCCTTGATGGGATCGAAGACGTACGACAAGTTGCCGCCTAACAATTGAGCCGAGCGCCGCGGCTACAGTTGATTGGACTGGGCACTTTATCCCTCCCGCGTGCGCTCCGGCGATGTGTTAGACCGCACCGACTCCGAGTGCCTCTACGTCACTTAGGTCTACACGCTTTCTGGCCTGCCAGAGATCGTGATTGTGCTGCATTGCGAGCCAGCTCTCAGGCGAGCGGCCAATGCACTTTCCAAGCCGCAGTGCCATCTCAGGACTAATGCTGCTCTTCTCCGTGAGAATGCGATTAAGGGTCGACGGCGATACACCCAGTTTCGATGCCAACTCGCGACCGGTAACGCCGTTCGGCTTCAAATAGACCGTGGCAATGAACTCGCCAGGATGCGGGGGATTGTGCATAGCCATCAGTGATAATCCTCATAGTCCAATACATACGCGTGGCCATCACGGAACTCGAACGTAACGCGCCAGTTGCCGTTGACCCAGACTGACCAGCGTCCCTTACCCTGCCCCTTCAAAGGATGCAAGTTGAATCCCGGTACGTCCATATCACCAACGGTCTGCGCCGTATCCAGCGCCGCCAGGAGCATTCGCAAGCGCTTGGCGTGTTTGGGTTGAATTCCCGCCGCACTACCAGTTTCATAGAACCTGCGAAGACCCTTGTGGCGAAATGACTGGATCACTGATAGAGTATACCGCGTTGCGCGACACGCAACAAGTGCGGCCTAACGATTAAGCTCAGCGCCGGCGCGACGATGCGACCCGACTCCTGAGCCCTCTTGATTGAAATGACTACGCTTCATAGATTGCACTTTATGCCCGGCCATGCGCTGGAGCGATTTGTTAGGCCGCTGACACCGATATTTTGACGCCTAGGCTTTGAAGCACTTTCAATACGGTGTCGTACCGCGGTTTGGCACCAGGCGTGAGTGCCTTATAGAGACTCTCGCGACCGAGCCCTGAATTTTGCGCAATCGCGGACATGCCACGTGCTTTAGCAACGTTGCCCACGGCGGCGAGAAACACATCTGGGTTCGGGTCCTCCAGCGCTGCGGTTAAATATTCGGCTACAACCTCGTCATTAGTGAGGAAGATGCTGGGATCGAATTCGGTAATTTTGGTCATGACGCTTAGATCTCCAATTCCTTAGCCATGCGCTTGGCACGATCGATGTCCCGGGCTTGCGTGGACTTGTCGCCGCCACCTAGCAGCAAAATGACCACAGAGCCCATTTGGCAGAAATACACGCGATACCCGGGCCCATCGTGAACGCGCAGTTCCCTAAACTTGCCGCCGAGGCTTTTGACGTCGTCAAGATTGCCGAGGCGTGCAGATTCGATGCGAGCCAATATCCGAGCGACAGCGCGCGCATCGCGTAGCTTGCTGAGCCATGCCGCGAAATTGTCGGTCTGGCGAATCTGGAACATTGAAGCGAAGTGTATCCGTTCGGATACGCTGAGTCAAGCTATAGCTGGCGATCCAGCGCTCTAACGTTTCAGCTAACCGGCGTGCAAAAGCAGGGCGAAGCGCCGCTTTTGCACGTCCGAGTTGAGTGATTGTTAGGCCGCATTGCGTTCACGCTTTGCCTGAGACAATTACATTCTTGGCAAGGGTCTTGAAGCGCATGCCGTCTTTTTGCACAACGGTGATCGTAATGTGGCCAGTTTTGCTGGTCTTAATGTCCGTTACGGTGCCGGACTCTCCTGCATGAGTGCCACCAACTATTGTGCAATGCGCACCGTCTGCAAGTTTGACGGCTGGCTTGGTTGTCATTTTTTCCTCCATTTGCGATGCAATTTCTTGCGGCCTAACGGCTGAAGCGATGGGTTAGGCGTCGGATCCACGAAATACAGTCTCTTGGTCCACAAAGGAAATAGGATTCCCAAACGGATCCTTGGCGTAGAACATCCGCTCGCCCCAAGGCATTGATTCAATCTCTGCCTTGATTTCGCCACCGGATTTACGGACCCGCGTCAGCACACCTTCAAGATCGGACACTGCAAAGTACAGGTATTGATTGAAATGGTGTCGCCAGCCCTGACCTTCTCCATCACCATCGGCAACAGGGTCGTAGCACGCGAGGACGGTACTCCCGCAGTGAAAATAGTGTCTGCCCGCAGAAACTCGCTCGCCGGGCACACCGAGAACGTGGGAATAGAAGCGCGCCGCCGCTTCAATATCCTTCACCGGTTGGATAATGCGATACAGATCGATGGACATATCAGAACTCCCTTGGAGAACGGCCGAGCTAGTGAGTGCGACGCCTAGACACTATGACTTCGTTTGCGAGAGGCCAACCTCCGCCACGATCGCCACAGTGCCGGCATAAAATACGGAACTCCCCAATAGTGCGACAAAGACAGAATGCAGTACCTCATTCTCCTTGCTATCCACAAAGGCGATGCCAAGGAGCGAAAGGCCTGTGACACTTGCCAAGGTCACAATCGTAGAACTACCTAAATGCATAACGTTCAATCATAAGAAGTATTGCGGCCTATCTCTTTTATGCCGGCATTTGTGCCGTATATCATGGCACGGCGTTTCAAAAAGCCGAGCAAAATCAGTTGCATCTCGATTTGGAATCGGCGATACACGGTGCGCTTGCGCACAAATACCTGATTCGCAATCAATTGGGCGGATGCCCACGCGTACACTTGCCGCCGGGCGAAGAAAGGAAACAGCAATCATGAATGTCGGATTCAACGGCCTCTGGGGCCTGATCGTACTCATTGCGGACGTCTGGGCGGTCATCAACATCGCGCAGAGCTCCGCGTCGAACGAAAAGAAGGCGCTGTGGATCGTGCTGGTGGTGGTGTTGCCGGTGGTCGGTTTCATTCTTTGGTATTTCCTCGGGCCGCGAAGCGGCAAGGCGTAGAAAAGGAGTAGAGATGTTCGAGACGACGATCGCGGGCAGCCTGCCGAAGCCGGGCTGGCTGGCGGAAGAGGACAAGCTGTGGCCGGCGTGGAAGGCGGAGGGCAAGGACCTGGCGCAGGCGAAGCGCGACGCGACGCTGCTGTGGCTGAAGGAGCAGG
>JANLTJ010000214.1:0-3284 GCA_031362885.1 Betaproteobacteria bacterium | reverse complement strand
ATTCCATTCGTACACGGCAGACGCGATATCCAAGCCCTCGTAGCATTGCAGGCGGATCAACTGGCGGCCAAGCACCTGTGCCAGCACCTTGGCGAGTTCCGTTTTACCCACACCAGCCTCGCCCTCCAGAAACAGCGGGCGCTCCATGCGCAGGGACAGAAATACAGCGGTAGCCAGCGAACGTTCGGCGATGTACTCGCCTTGCGCGAGAAGGGAAAGTGTTTCGTCGATGGACTTCGGTGCTGTCAGCTTACCGGGCAAGCGCTTGCTCCACCGCGCGCCTGGCCATGACGCCGACCAGATGCGCACGATATTCCGCGCTGGCGTGGATGTCGGAATTAAGATCGCCGGACGGAACTTTGATTCCGGTCAGTGCGGCGGGCGCGAAAGATTTTCCGAGCGCCTTTTCCATGTCGGCGATGCGAAACACGCACGGCCCGGCGCCAGTGACGGCGACGCGCACGCCGCTGGTAGTTTCCGCCACGAACACGCCAACCATGGCGTAGCGCGAGGCGGGGTTCTTGAATTTCGTGTAGCCGGCGCGCTTGGGTACCGGAAAGGCAATCGAGGTGATGATCTCACCGGGTTCGAGGGCGGTTTCAAACATGCCGGTGAAAAATTGTTCGGCGGCGATTTTGCGTTTGCTGGTGATGACGGTGGCACCCAGGGCCACCAGCGCGGCGGGATAGTCCGCAGCGGGATCGTTGTTGGCGACCGAACCGCCGATGGTGCCCATGTTGCGCACCATCGGATCACCGATGCTGCCGGCGAGCAAGGCCAGTGCTGGCATGGTCTTGGCGATGTCCTTGGAAGCGGCCACGGTGGCGTGGGTGGTCATGGCGCCGATGGTGACATTGGCGCCTTCGACCTTGATGCCGCGCAGTTCCGCGATGCCGCCCAAGTCGATGACGTCCGCCGGTGTGGACAGGCGCATTTTCATGGCGGCGATCAGGGTTTGTCCGCCGGCCAGGAGGCGGGAGTCGGTTGACGCCGCGAGTTTCGCGGCGGCGTCGGCTACGCTGGATGCTTTGTGATAATTGAATGGGTGCATTCTGGGTCCTTTTTGTGGTTACTTCTCCCTCATCCCCGGCCCTTCTCCCGGAGGGCGAAGGGAGTGTGATTCTCGTGCCTCAGGCCTTGGCGGCAGCCTGAACCGCCTTGACGATGTTGTGATACCCGGTGCAGCGGCACAGATTGCCATCGAGTTCGGCGCGGATCTGTTCTTCGCTCGGATGCGGGTGGCGCTTGAGCAGATCGATGGCGCTCATGACCATGCCCGGTGTGCAATAGCCGCATTGCAGGCCATGGTGATCGCGGAACGCCGCTTGCATCGGATGCATGCTGCCGTCCGGTTTGGCCAGACCCTCGATGGTGACGATGGTGCTGCCCTGGGCTTGCACGGCCAGCATGTTGCAGCATTTGACCGCGGCGCCGTTCATGTGAATGGTGCAGGCGCCGCATTGCGCGGTATCGCAGCCGATATGGGTGCCGGTGAGGCGCAGCGTGTCGCGCAGGAAGTCTGCGAGCAATGTGCGCGGCTCAACCTCGGCGCTGACGGATTTTGCGTTGACGGTCATTGAGAGCCGGACTGGCATGGGTGCTTCCTTATGGGTGGATTTCGGGGGCCGGTATCGGCGGCCAAGTCGCCATCCTAGACAAGCGCGGCCAACCGGGCAACAGCAAAGGCGCAACTATCCGCCGGCGCAACCTAAAGCCGGGCTGCCGGATGCCGCAATCGTGGCGTAGAATTCACCGGGAATTCATTTTTCGCGCAACATTTCAGATAAAACAACCGGGATTACACCATGGCAAAGTACGGTATCGGTCAGGCAATGACCCGCAGGGAAGACCAGCGTCTGTTGTTCGGCACCGGGCAGTTTGTGGACGACGTGGCAGTGGCAACCGAGGTTTTCGTAGCCTTCGTGCGCTCGCCGCATGCGCATGCGCGCATACGGGCGATTGACGCCGCCGCCGCGAAAGCCATGCCTGGCGTCGTGGCGGTGCTCACCGGCGCGGATATCAAGGCAGACGGCATCGGCCCGTTGCCGGATGGCGCCGGATTGAAGCGCACCGACGGCAAAGCGATGTGCGGCGCGCCGCATCATGCCCTGGTGATCGATACCGCGCGCTACGTCGGCGAAGCCGTGGCGGCGGTGTTTGCGCAGACCCGCATACAAGCCGAAGACGCCGCTGCCGAGGTGATGGTCGATTACGAGGACCTGCCCGCCGTGGTGACTATCGATGCGGCCACCGCCAAGGGCGCGCCGCTGTTGTGGCCGGACGCGCCGGGCAATATCGCCGCGCAAACGGAATTCGGCAAGAAAGACCTCTGCGATGCCGCGTTTGCCCAGGCCAAGCATGTGACCAAGTTGTCGCTTTATAACCAGCGCCTGGTGCCGGTGAGCATGGAGCCGCGCGGCAGCAGCGCGCAGTTCGACGCCCAGACCGGGCGCATTACGCTGCGCACCAGTTGCCAGAATCCGGCCGGTTTGCAGAAGACGCTGGCCGAAGCCTGTCTGAAAGTACCCATGCAAAGCGTGCGCGTGATCGTTGGCGATGTCGGCGGCGGTTTCGGCATGAAGACGCAGTTGTATCCCGAAGATGTGGTCTGCGCCTGGGCGGCACGCAGATTGAAGTGCCCGGTGCACTGGCGCGCGAGCCGCAGCGAAGATTTTCTGGCCGGCAACCATGGCCGCGATCAGATCAATCACGCCGAAATGGCCTTTGATGCGGCGGGAAAGATCTTGGGCCTGCGCGTGGAAATCATCGGCAACATCGGCGCGCACGCCAGCGGACCGGGTGCTGTGATCGTCGTCGCGGTCGGCCCGAAGGTGATTACCGGCGTCTATCACGTGCCCGCGCTGCATTTGCGTGGCACCGCAGTGATGACCAATACCAACCTGGTTGGCGCCTATCGCGGCGCGGGCCGGCCGGAGGCGATTTACCTGCTCGAACGTCTGATGGACCAGGCAGCCGCGGAAATGAAAATTGACCCGGCCGAATTGCGCCGTCGAAATTTCATCCAGCCCGCGCAAATGCCCTACAAAACGCCGATGGGGGAGAAGTTCGACAGCGGCAATTTTCCGCACATGCTCGAACGCATACTGGAAAAAGCCGACTGGAAGGGTTACCCGGCGCGGCGAGATGAATCACGCAAGCGCGGCAAGCTGCGCGGACGCGCGATCTCGACCTTCCTCGAATGGACCGGAGTTGTGCACGAGGAAACCGTGAATCTGCATGTCGAAGCCGATGGGCGCGTGCTGGTCTACACCGCCATGCAGGCC
>JANLTJ010000203.1:0-4807 GCA_031362885.1 Betaproteobacteria bacterium | reverse complement strand
ATTCCATTTTCAATTCAATAGTGCATTAATAATCCAATTCCAGGAAACAATGGATTGGACAGTTGGCAGATCATTTTCAAGGGCCAGCAAGCCGATTTGAAGCTGGTCTTCGAGAGCATCCATCGAGTCGAAAGCCCGGTTGTGGAAGAACTTCTCGCGCAGTTCGTCCCAGATATTTTCAACCGGGTTCAGTTCCGGAGAATACGGTGGCAGGCTCAGTAGCCGCATATTCGGCGGTGGCTTGAGTGCATGGCTGCCATGCCATCCCGCCCCGTCAAGCACCATGATGATGCGGCGCTGCGGATGGCGCTCCCCGACTTCGTCGAGAAATATCTGCATGCAGTCGGTATTGACGTGCGGCAGGATCAGCGAATCGAGTTCCCCATTGACCACATCGACAGCGCCGTAAGCGTAGGTGTATTCGTGGGTCTGCATTGCCCGGCATATCGGGCGCATGCCAGCCGGTGCCCAGCAACGGCGCACACTGCTGATCCGCCCAAAGCGCGCTTCGTCCTGAAACATCAATTTGACCGGAGCCTCCCCCGGCCAGGCGGACAGGATTCCGGTCAGCGTTTCGGGGAGTTTTTTTTCCACGCCTCCTGCGCCACCGGATCGCTTTGGGGATGCCGCTTGTCCGGAGCCAGCTTGCGCCAGCCGTGCCGGTGTAGCAGGTTGTAGATCGACGACAGGGCCATGCTGCGGCCCAGCGCGGTCTCCAACTCGGCCTTGATCTGCGGCACCACCAGGATGCCGCCGTTGCGGGCGCGCTCCAGAAACGGGGCCAGCACTTCGGCTTCACGCTCCTTGCTCATCAACTCGCGCCGCCGTCCGCCCGGACGTTGCCGCTGTCCGTCGCCGACGATCTCCCCTGCCAGGAAGCGGTTGCGCAGCTTGCAGACCCAGCCCACCGATTGCCCGATCACGCCCGCCGTCTGTTCCAGGCTCAATCCATAGGCCAATGGCAGCACTACCGCCTGCGCCTGCCGCAATTCGTCAATCGTCTTTGCCCGCAGAATCATCTCCTGCGCCATCTCCAATACCGCTGCTCCACGCGCCAGTCTGGCCATCATCCACCTCACAACGTTGTTGACGGATGATTATTATGGCATTAATGATGTGTAAATGAGAGCCCCATTGGCAGCGCATCGGCTATCGCCATGCTGCGACGGTCAAAAGTGGCCTTGATCGCTTGGGCCAGCAAACCGGCGTCCAGGGTTTCGCGTTCCAGTAACACCGACAGATCAAGATAGTCCATCAGACGGCTGTTGGTCATGCCCAGCAAGGCGATGGCATGGAGCTTCTCCGCGATGACCGTGTACACCGGATAGGCGCGCAGCCGGGGCGCGGGCAAATCGTCCAGCAGCACTGGATAAACAGCTTCGACTGGTGCCGGAGTGACTGCATCGCCGAAGCCAACGTCAATCTGCGTTCTGCTGCGCGCCCTGGCAAGTTCACCCGCAATGACCACGCGGACGCCGCCATAGCCCGCGTCCTTGCGGATCTCCTCGACGGTGACCGAGGCCGGGTCGAATACGATGCCATCGTTGACCACAATTGCGGCGATGTCGCGGAAAGTTGCGCCGACCGAAGCCAGATCGCTCGCGCCGAAGCCGAGCAGGTCGGCGTCACGCGTGGCCCGGTGCGGCATGTTGTACCAGAGCGTGAACAGCAGTGCGCCCTTGAGCACAAAACGATCCGCGTGGCGCGACAGGGTCAAACGGTAGAGGATGCGCTCCAGCGCAAAGCGCACCAGCACCTGATTGAAGTCGGCGCCCTGGGCCTTGGCGGTGTTGAGCAGGCGCTCACGGACGGAAGCGGCATGCGGCGTGACCTGGCTCATGTGAAGCTTTCCAGATAGGGTCGCATCACGTTGGCTACCCGGCACACCTTGGCATAGCGCCAGATGTCATCGTTTGAAGCCGTGCGGCGCGCGCGCGCATCCTTCAACGCCTCCAGCGCCACGTCCAGACCGATCTTGTTGCGATGCTTGAAGCAATCGGCCACCGTCTTGGCAGCGCCGTATACCCGCAGCATGATGCCGTCCCGTTCTACCGTTTCGATACCTGCCGTGTAAGCATCGCCCGTGAACTGCACCATCTTGACTGGTGGGTAATCGATCCGTGGGGCGTGGCTGCCACGCGGCATGGCAATCCAGATCTGGCGCGGCAGTTGTGTGGTCAGCTCGTGGAACTGTAGTGCAGTGAGCAGGCAGAACACGGCTTGCGGCACCTTGGCGGCGATGGTCACGAGACTTTCGTGTTCTGACCTCGGGACATCCGGCAGGCGGTACAGGCCGCGCCCCAACTTTTCGAGCAGGCCGGAAGCGGTCAGGCGCGTCAAAACAACCCGTGGCGCGTTGATGATGTCCAGCTCGCTGGCGCGCAGCAGCCCTCTCTGGCGAGCCAGGGCGAGGACACGCTGGGCGTGGGTATCAGGGGTATCGGGGAGCATGGCTAGAGTATGTTCCTTTTATTCGTCGAATGCAATTATTAAACGAATAAACGGAACAAATGCGCGCGTCGCTCTATGCCAACCCTTGAAAGCCGCTACCAGAGCCACTCCACAACGATACGGCCCGGAAAAGCGCATGGATATTGGCTCTCCGGCTGATGCCTTTACAGAATCTTAGTCTTTTGACTCACCCCAACCGCCCCCCAAGGCCTTGACCAAATCCGCCACTGCGCCACGCTGCTGCGCCAGCGCCTCAAAGCGCGACAGTTCCGCCGCGAGCAAATTACGCTCGGCATCGAGCACTTCGAGCAAACTCGACACACCGTTGTCGTAGCGCAGGCGCGCAAGCTTGTGGGCTTGCGCGAGAGACGCGCTGCGGCGCGATTGCGCTTCAAACGTTTCGCGCGCCGCCTGATGCGCGGCGAGTGCCACGCGCACGTCGGCGAAGGCGCTTTGCACGGCCTTCTCATAGTTGGCCAGCGCTTCCTGCTGGCGTGCGGTGGCAGCCGACAATTGCGCATCGGTGCGGCCCGCGCCCCAGATCGGTTGCGTGAGTGCGGCGGCGAGTTGCCAGACCAGAGACGGGCCGGAAAACAGATTGCCGAGCGCCGCGCTCTCGGTGCCGAGAAACGTGGTCAGGGTGATCGATGGAAAGTAGGCTGCCTTGATCGCGCCAATGCGTGCGTTGGCGGCGATCAGGCGCTCCTCGGCTTCGCGCAGATCGGGGCGGCGTTGCAGCAGGTCGGAAGGCAGGCCCTCAGGTATCAAAACAGGCACCGCAGACGGCGTGGCTTGCGTCAGTGCATCGCTGCGCATGGCAGCGGCAATCCGTTTCTCCCACACCACACGCGGCGAGCGGCCGAGCAGCACCGCGAGGCGGGCGTCTTCGCGCGCGCGTGCGCGCGTAATCGCGATCTGCTGCACGCGCGCCGCTTCGCGTTCGGCTTCGGTGGTGCGCACTTCGAGTTCCGACGCCACACCAGCGGCGAAGCGCTTGGCCTGCAAGCCGGCCAGTTCATCGCGCGTGGCATGGGTGCGTTGCGCGATTTGTTCCTGCCCATCGAGGGACGCCAGTACGAAGTAACCCGAGACGATGTCGGCGATCAAACTCAGGCGCACGGCGTCGCGCGCGGCTTCGGTGCGCAGCAACTCGGCGCGTGCGGCCTCGGTGGCGCGCGTGTACTTGCCCCAGAAGTCGGTCTCGTAAGACGCAGCGAGCGTGATGCGGTTGTTGCTTGACTCCACCGGCACACTGGGGAACAGGGGCGTCGCGCCGCGCTGGGTAATTTGCGTGCGTGCGGTGTTGGCGGTGCCGTAGATGGTGGGCCAGCGGTCGGCGCCGGTGACGATAATGTTGGCACGTGCTTCGTCGATGCGTGCGGCGGCGGCTTTGATGTCGCGGTTGTGTTGCAGTGCTTCGTCGATCAGTGCATCGAGCGCCGGGTCGTTGAACATCTTCCACCACTGGGCCGGGGTTTTCGCTGCGGACGATGCTGCGCCCGCGTTGCTGTCCCATAGTGCGGGCAGATCGAGCGGCGGGCGTTGATAGTCGGTGTCTTTGCCGGCACAGCCGCCTAGCGTGATGGCAGTAACGAGCATCGCCACCGCAGCGACGGGCGCAGCACCCAGTGGCTTGCGCAGTTTGTTCATGGACAGCTTACGCATCGGAGCCTCCATGCGGTGCGCGGTGCGGTGCATGCACTCCACCGCCGGGCTGCAGCGCGCGTTCACGCGCATGGGCCGCCTCAGCCTTGATCTCACCCGCGCTGCGGCTCTCGCGCCAGGTGCGGTCGACGATGAGTTTAAAAAACAGTGGAATGAAAAAGATCGCGAGGAAAGTCGCAGCGATCATGCCGCCCATCACGCCCGTGCCGACCGAGGTGCGCGCGCCCGCCCCGGCCCCGGTGGAAATGGCAAGCGGCAACACGCCGAGGATGAACGCCAGCGAGGTCATCAAAATCGGGCGGAAGCGCAGGCGCGCCGCTTCCACCGCTGCCGCCGCCGTTGACAAGCCTTCGTGATGTTTCAACACCGCGTACTCCACAATCAAGATCGCATTCTTGGCCGCGAGGCCGAGCAGGGTGACCAGACCAATCTGGAAATACACGTCATTGGTCATGCCACGCAGCCACACTGCCGCGAGCGCGCCGAAGGTGCCGAACGGCAGGGCCAGCATCACCGAGAGCGGCAGCGACCATTTTTCATACTGTGCCGCGAGAATCAAAAACACCATGATCACCGCCATGCCGATGGCGAGGCCCGAGGTGCCCGACGAGCGCTTCTCCTGAAACGAGGCGCCGCCCCAGTCGAAGCTGAACTCGGGTGGCAGGCTGGCGCGTGCGACGCGCTCGACAGC
>JANLTJ010000168.1:0-2985 GCA_031362885.1 Betaproteobacteria bacterium | reverse complement strand
CGCACTGACCGGGAAACTGATTTTCTCAGAGTTTAGTACCGGTACGGTCTGGGCCTTGTCGATCGACCCTCTAACCGGCAACGGTATCCGAGAGGTGGTTGGCGCCAACTTTGGACTTAACTTTCAAGTGGTCAGTTGGGGGCAGGGCAACGACGGAGAAATCTATGCGGTCACGCCCGGTTTTCCCAGACTGTCACCCGGCGGAGGCGGTTCCGGCCAGACGTTCCCGCAAAAACTCTCCGATACCGGCTGTGTGCTGGCAAACGATGTCACCAGAAAACGCACTGGTGTAATTCCGTATGCCGTCAACGTCCCGCTGTGGTCCGACGACGCCGCGAAGAAGCGCTGGCTGGCGATTCCCAATAATCAAACCATAACGATCAGTGGCAACGGGCATTGGGATCTGCCAATTGGCAGCGTGCTGATCAAGGAGTTTATTGCCGACGGCAGGTTGGCCGAAACCCGTTTAATGATGCGGCACACCGATGGTAACTGGGCTGGTTACCCATACAAGTGGAATGCTCAGGGCACCGATGCCGATCTGGTACTGGCAGGCTCCAATTTCAATACCGGCAGTCGCAATTGGGCCATTCCCAGCGCGGCGCAATGTTTTCAATGTCACACCACGGTCTCCGGGCAGACCCTTGGCATGGAAACGGCGCAAATGAACCGTCCGTATTTCTACCAAGGCGCGGGTAATGTCAATCAATTGACGGCGTTCAAGCAACTGGGTCTGCTGCCGCCGACGGCGCCTGACGGTCCGACAGGCCTTCCTGCGCTTTCACCAATTGGAAGTAACGCCAGCGTTGAAAAGCACGCCAGGGATTATCTGCATGTTCAATGCGCTCACTGTCATCAACTCCCCGGGCCGGTTAGTCAGGGAATCGATCTGCGCTGGAGCACGGCCTTTGCCGGCACAGGTTTGTGTAACGTGATGCCTACGTCCGGGAATCTTGGCGTTCCCAGCGCAAGGCGGATAAAGCCGGGTGTAGCGGCAGAGTCGGTTCTATCGCTAAGGATGCATGCGACCAACAGTAACCGGATGCCCAGGGTTGGAACGGTTCTGGTCGATCAGCAAGCGACGACGCTTGTCGATACCTGGATCAATGGATTGCTCGCGTGTCCGTAAGGCTGACCGTGAACGCCATGCCGGACGAAGTGCGGTTCCTGCGCACCTGCGGTGGATCGCGGAACACCCGGGCCGGCGCTGGTGGACGCTGCCGGAACTCCAGGGACTCATGACCGACGCCTGGTTCAAGGACGTGCATGTGCTGCGGGAAAGCACGCGAGACAGTGGCCGCGGCGATGGCTGCTTTCGTCACGTGACGCGCGGCTGCCCGGATTCGAACCAAGTGGTTTACGTTGCGGGACAGGTTTGACGCAGCACGGCGTCCTGCTTTGCCTCGCGGATTGAACGAGCCGGCCGGACATCACAGTTCGGATTGGCCGCGAGCGGCGAGAGCCTCGGCCGCTTCCTGGCTTTCCGTCGATTCAAACGGAATGCCAGCAAAGCAGGCGCAGACGCTTCTCGACGCCCCCGCTCGAGAGAAAAGTCAGGCCTCGACTGCTTCGGTTACCGGGCATCTGCGGTCTCGCGACTTAGTCAGCTTCATTTCCTGGCGCGCAGCCGATGCGCACGTTCCACCAGGCGACGTGCGTTGCGGTAGGTCGGTACCTCGACCCATAAGCCGTCCATGAGTGCGCGGTCCTCGCCGCGCGCGCGCGCCGCTTCGAAGGCGTCGATCATAGCGGTGGCACGCCGGAGCTCCTCGTCGCTGGGCGTCAGTACGACATTGAGCGGCTGTGCATGCTCTGGGCAAACCACGGACTTGCAGCGATAGCCCAAGCGTCTGGCGTATCGTGCTTCGCGCACGGCACCTTCGGTGTCGCTGTACGTGTAGGGTGCGTCGATCGGTTCGATTCCGGCGGCCCGGCATTCGAGCACGAAACGGCGCCGGGCATAATCCAGTTCGACCGCATCGGGGTGGCGCTCAGCGCATAGGTCTGCGGCGAGGTCTTCGGCGCCCAACAATGCGCACCGAATGCGGTGGCTGCCACCAGCGATGGCGCGAACATCTGCAACGCCAAGCGCCGTCTCGCATACGGGAAGGATTTCCGTGATGCCCGCGCGAACCTGAAGGCGGGCTTCCCACTGGTCGAGTGCCAGGTGAAGTGCGCGCATTTCTTCAGCGCACTTCGCCATCGGGTAGGCGATCACATCTGGATGGGCCGGCATGACTGCCGCGAGATCGGCAGGCCCGTCGCCGTCGAGGGAGTTGATGCGCACCGCGACGACCGCACCTGCTTCGCGAAACCGCTGGATAAGGCTGACGATGCCACGACGCGCCTCTTCCCGACGTGGCGGCGGGGTGGAGTCCTCGAAGTCGACAATCAGGACGTCCGCGCCGCTTCCCAGCATGGCCGCGTGGGCTACGGCGTCGGCACCGGGGCCAAACAGCCAGGTGCGTCTCAGATCCGGCTCTGGCACTGCCATCGATCGAGGTTTGCTGCGACGTATACGTTCATCCGTAGACCGTTTCGACGAGTGTGCGCGCTCCAGCGAGACTGTAGGAAAACACCCTGAGGGGTCGAAAGAGAAAATTGTCGGGGGTCACTTGACCGCTCCCCACCACCGTAGCGTTGAATACAGCGCATTCTGAGCGGTCGAATTTCAGTCATCGTGGGTTCGATTTTATGTCGGAGGGTTTTTCTACAGCCTCAACGCCAAGCCTCAGGGACGCACGGAGGTGGGCGAAGCCCGCCGCAGTGCGTCCCCTGCAAGCGCCAGTTCAAGTAAGCCGCTACGCGGCGGGGGCGGATCATCATCGGTGGTTTCTTCTGAAGTACAAATCATACTACCGCTGAGGTACTAGCCACAGCAGATCGAGTTTGTTCTCCTGATCGGGTTCGTCACGTGTTTTGTGCCGAGCATCCCTTTCATCTTTTCAGGAGAACATTCATGAATTCCGATTGGTATCAGCAATC
>JANLTJ010000164.1:0-1851 GCA_031362885.1 Betaproteobacteria bacterium | reverse complement strand
GGTAATTTGCTCAACCTCGCCATGGCTTCTTCTTTCGTCATGCCTTTCCTCCTTCCGCATTGGGTTCAACCTCTAACTTCAGGTCCAGCGGACGCGATAAAGCCGCGCCGCTGACCAAGACGTTAGGGCGCTTCCGCATGCCACCACCCACGCACATGCTCGGCCCGATTCATCAGCGAATGCCAGCGGCGCGTTTTCCCGCTGTCACCGAACTCTTTTGCCATTTCGGCGTACAGCTTCGCCATTCGTTCCATAGCTTCAAACTGCCGCTCATCATCCATTTCTTGGCGTTCTATGTCGTCGCCACGCGCCGCCCATGCGTCGCCTTCGTAGTAACCTCCAAACTCGTTCCATGTCAACCCATCGTACATATTGCCTCCGTTCACCAGCGCCCTAACCCAGTATTCGAGCGGACGCGCAACGGCATGGTCACACTCCGTCCAGGCCGGTGCGCGCGCCGCTCAATACAACGTTATACAGCGGGGTTGCCATCGTAGTGAGGAACAAGCGTGTTCTCTAACCTGCATCTCCGCGCCGGTGCGATCATTTTTGTTGGCACTCTGGTCGGCTCCATAGCGTGGTTCGCGGTGCTTTTCTTCCGTGGTGTCCCAGCGACTGCGCTGCTAGATGCATTCCTCAACTTAACTGTCGTTGTTCTGATTCTTACCGCGGCATGGAATCTTTTTGTGAAATGGGGCTGGCGATTAAACGGACTCCGCCTTGGTGGTTGGCTAGTTCGAACGCCCGATTTGAATGGCAGATGGGAAGGAACTTACCGGAGTAGCTACGACAACAAGACGCGCCCATACGTGCTAGAGATTCGGCAGACCCTTATTGATCTGCAATGCAACGCGTGGGGCGATGAGAATGAGGCCGAAATCTATAGCGCCCACCTTCTAGCCGACCGCGATGAGAAGGTCTTCAAGCTCTCGTATCTTTACCAAGCGAGGAGAAGATCCCCCTCGAGGGTTCCCGGAGATCACCATGACGGCTGGGCGATACTTAAGGTTATCGAAGGTCGACCTAGAACGTTGCATGGTGAGTATGTCAACAATCGTGACCCTGACCCGCGTAAGGCGGAAATTGAAGCGACCTGGGTGTCAAAGAAACTCAAAGGGGCGCCATAGTGCAGCCCGCATGTATAACCCTGCCTTGCAGCGGACGCGCTGAAACGCGCCGCTGAAGGCGACGTTAGCTGCCATGGGGGCATCAGTGGACAATTTGGAACATTGGAACGAATTGGAGCCGACGTTCAAAGAATGGAAGCGACGTGCACGAGTAGCGCAGCACGCGCATCGGATAGCTGGGAAACGGGGGGCAAAGTTTCACGCCTGGGTTGGGGGTGGAGCGGCAGTCCTAGCAGCAACTACTGCCACGGGTCTCGCCGCTCAGCTCCAAAACACAGACATTGGTCGTTGGCTAATCGCACTAGCAAGTGCGCTCGCGGCGCTGCTCGTGGCGATTCATACATTTCGACGGTTTGACGTTCGGGCTCAGGTAAACGAAGCCACGCGTGCGAGCTACGGCGCAATATGTCGCGAAATCGAAGAAATCTTTTCGACGCCTGTATCACTACGGGGCGATCCAAAGTTAACGTCGCAACGGATCAGAATGCGTCTTGACGAGCTTGCTCGCACGCCGTCGCCGTCGGAATCAGATTGGAAAGAGGCGGAACAGACATTGCCGACAGATGGCAGCTAATCGGGTAAGGGTCGGCATTTAACCGACCCTCCGGGGGTGTCCTAAAGTTTGTGTAAACGGTCATCTGGCAGGAGACTGCCGCAATTCAAGGAGCGATGATGACCGTAGCAAAAGCACTACCGACGCAATTGATAGACAGCCTGCTGGCGG